>DDKR01000022.1 GCA_002340085.1 Candidatus Omnitrophica bacterium UBA2593 | reverse complement strand
GTTGCCATCAAAAGTTATCAAGGGTGATTTGGTTATACACCTACTCAAGTATAGCTCTAGAAGAGAGGTTTTGGTCGTTACAGAACCAATCTCTAAAGCTTGAAAAGCTACAGCATACCAAAGATTGCCATAGAAAACAAAGGTAAGTTCTAGCCATCTTAAGAGATAGACCATTTAGAAAGCGTCTCTGTAAAGCCTAAGGTGTTCTATAGAAGCAAGAATTAGTTTAGCTTTAGCTTATTCGGATTAAATCGTATTCTCTGTTATTTTGCCAAATGAAGAAGAGATCTGGAGATTCTGCTTGGACTTATAGCAATGAACTCCAAAGACAGCTACTGTCAAGATATGGTTAGCTTAAGATAAAGCCAATTTTTCAAAGAAGATCAAAGAAAAATCAAGAAAGCAGAATAAATGGAGACACCCAACTACTCCCAAAATAACCTTAAAATCTTTATAATATAGGGTTTTTCAGGGAGAACTAAATTATGGACTATTCTTCTTTATCCAATTTAAATATTTATCTAAGGGCTGAAGAGATATGTCTTTTTGTAGAAGGCCTTCCTCTTCGCTTAGAGAAATAATTCCTCCTTGCTTAATCCTTAACCCAGAAAATATTTTTTTAAATCTTCGGAGTGATTTGGTCATCTCGACATTTGGTGACTTACTTAGTTTAATCTCAAAAGGAAAAATCTGCATATTTTTTTCTATGAGTAGATCCACCTCTACATTATTATGCGTACGAAGATAAAATAGGTTTGGTCTCTTAACACGGTTCAGATAAGCTTTAATTGTCTCCTGGATTATATAATTCTCAAAAAGAGCCCCTGCTAAAGGTCCATTTAATAGATATTTTTTGTCCCTTATCCCGGTTAAATAACATACTAATCCACAATCTAAAAAGTAAATCTTAGGATTTTTGGTTATCCGTTTACCTAAATTTCGATAGTAAGGATGAAGTAGATATACAATCTGACTTGCCTCTAAAACAGACACCCATTTTTTTACCGTATTCACAGAGATCCCCAATTCATTGGATAAACTACTCAAATTTAGAATTTGGGCACAGCGACTCGCCAAGAGTTGGAGGAACCTCTGGAATTCTCTTAAGCTTCCAATATTATAGAGAGTGCGAATATCTCTCTCAAGGTATGTCTGAAGATAGCTACTGTACCAGACCTCAAAGTTTATTTCAGGATGAGCACTTATCTCAGGAAAAGACCCGCGCAGGCATGCATCTACAAATGCTTTATGGATAGTAGATAATCTACCTCTCAGATGGGGGATACGACTTTTCTCTTCCTTGCTGAAAGGTAATAATGTTAGAAGTCCAATACGTCCAGCCAAGCTATCACCCAAATCTTTAATCAAATTAAATTGAGATGAACCGGTAAGTATAAACCGACCCCGTCTTGCGCGGTTTTTGTCAATGAGGATTTTTAAGTAGGACAACAATTCAGGAACATATTGGATCTCATCAAATATAACCTGCTCAGCAATATTTTCTAAGAAAAGTTTTGGATCAGAGATAGCTCTTTCGCGTGTTAAGGGCTCGTCAAAAGAAATAACTTGATAGGTCTTCCCAAAAACTTTCTTTAATAAAGTAGATTTTCCCGATTGTCGTGGACCAGTTAATGCAAGACAAGGAAACTGTCTAACTAAGCTTATAAGTGCATCTTCTATTTCTCTGTGGATGTAGACTTCAGTATACATATCAAACTTATACTACAATTGAATGATCTTGTCAAGACAAATTTACATTCTTAATGCAAAATTGTCTATTCTATTTCTTTCGCTTTTACACTCCCGGAGTGTAAGTTATAGGTTGAGTGTAAATTATGGGTTTAGGAAGGAAAACCTATGATACTGCTTAAGTCTTCTATTTTCTCAAATTTGATGATTTGGAAACTAAAACCCTTAAAATCAGTAAAGTCTATCTCAGTAGGAATTGAAATAGGTGAAGATACAGAACCAGAAGCAGGATTTACTTTGATCTGCTGTAGACCAATACCACCGTGAACTTGGAGGGCACTAGAGGCTCTTCTAGTACGCGAACCATAGAGAAGTTCACAGAGCGCAGCTTCAGTTATAGACCATTTGTTATCTCGATCATAGAATATTTCTCTACCACGGATATTGATTACATAGTCTGAAATTCCAAAATATTTAAACATTGCTTTGATTTTTTGTACTCGCTTTAGTCCGTCTCGCGGACCTTCATCTCTTCCATCAGAGCCTAAATCAAGAACGAATCTTTTGATGTCATTCCTCCAAAGATATTCAATCATCCAACATATTTGTCTTGCCGAGGCATGAACTCCGGCTTCTTGTAATGTACTTAAAAAATGAGCGTATCCTTGTTTTTTAGCTTCTTCGAGATAATTTTTCATTGCTTCATTTTCAGAGATTTTTCCACTAATAAATAGCTCATCTAAAGCCACAATAGATTGCTCTATAATCCTACCTGCTCCTAAGGTCCAAGTATTATATTCGGTTGATCCCATTTGAGCTGGATCAAGGCATAGGATTTTAAGCGTGCGGTCATACTGAGTTTGGGCTCGAGATTCTTCTGGTTTAATAATTTCAACTACAAAGACCTTATCATTTAAGAATGGACTATGTTCAAGTTCTTCTAATCCTTTAAGACATTCTTCATTTTCATAAATTTTACTTGCTCCCTTAATATCTTTGTAGTCATAAAAGATAATCTCCATCTTATTGATTCTTATGTCACTTCGAAGGAAAATCCCTTTAATTTCGTGTACCATCTGTTCTCTTGTTTTTATCTGCTCTGGTTTAAAATCTTCCTGTCTGCCACCCCTTAAACCAGCATAGTGACCAGTTGCTTTAAGGATAGTAAGCTTATCACCTGCTTTTTCATATAAAGACTTAATTGTAGGCATCAATCTCTCTTTCATTGCTATTCTAAAGGCATTATTTTGTTCATCGAGATCTGTGTGGCCAAATCCATCTAAGACCACCAATGAAACGATCTTATCCCCACTACCTTTGTAATCACCGGATAAAAGACTCTTACCAGTCATCTCATCAGGTTTCTTAAGCCCAAGGATATGTAAGATGGTAGGTGCTACGTCTGCCTGGGTGCCACTTACGGCTTTATTAATCAATTTAGCCTCTCCATCCGCAAAATCGATGATAAATATCGGCACATCATTAAAACCATGATCAGGTGTAGTCATATCATCTACTGAACCATGGTCACCAACGAGAACAAGTACTCCTCTTCTTTCTTTTAATGCTTCTGATATCTTTCCTATTACTTTATCAGAAATTTTAAGGCAAGCCATTACTGAATCCCAGCCACTCCCTTCCTTTATTTCAAATTCACCATTTTCTCCTTCTATAAAAAGTTTCTTTAATTTTTTAAGATTTTTTATTGCCACATGTCCAATCAAATCTGGAAGACTAATATTTGTAAAGATGAATGTACCAGACTCAGCTTCCTCTATCTTTCTAACATTTGCTTCAGCAATACGAAATCCACTTAAACCCGGAAACTCCCAGTATCGTTTATTAGGTAACTTTTTTCCTTCTAATTCTTTAGGTACATCCTTATAGAACCAACCAATATAGCTGTCTCCTTCTAACTGAAAGTATACATCAGGTTTAAATTCCTTGCTCTCTTTTTCATTCATTAATACCGGCATAGAGATCGAAGCATATTCTATATCTTCAGTTGAAAAAGGTTCTTTCTTTCCTCCTCTGAATATATCCGCAAATTTACCTTTTTCGCCATCTAGTGTATATATACTTTTAATTCCGTTCTCATATAGCACTTCAGCTAAGCTTTTCTCTACTATCGTATCTTCTAAAACTGCTCTCTCTTTTGGCATCTGAGGAATGTACTGTACCAGACCATAGAGTTTTATATTTCTTACCTCTGGAGGTACATCAAATTCTCCAAAACCATCTTCGTATATAGGTCTTACAAATTGTATTCGTCTATCTTTTCTAAAGTTTAGCTCAAATACAGATCCTTTTTTCTTAGCTAATCTTCCTATCGGTATACCTTTTTCATCGATAGTGATAATAGAAGGCATTATCTCATCATTTATATCTCTTTCATATTGTTCTTCCATAACCTGTTCTAAACCGTCTGCATTCCAAACATAGAACGTTTCATCTTGTTCAGAATAAATGGGTAGACGCAATGATTTAGCTAACTCAAATAATTCTGGATCCTCTTCTGCTATGTGGGATGGAAAATTACTTTTTCCTTCGGCATTCCTTTGATTTAATTTCTTACTTAAATCATCCATTGTCCGTTCATCCTCT
>DDKR01000093.1 GCA_002340085.1 Candidatus Omnitrophica bacterium UBA2593 | reverse complement strand
TCTTGTCTAATCACCGAGGCAACTTTAAAAGTAATGTTAGAAGAAGATTATCTTGCTCTATCTGAGAATTCAAAGATAAAACCTCAGAATTCTGTATCTTCTACTCTTAACCAAGAAATCCACAAGGCCTCATCACAAGTTATGAAGGATACAATCCTTCCCAAAATAGCCCGAGATGTAAACTATGGAAAGAACTTTGCTAACTTAAGGCAGATCTATCATTCCTTGATTTTGGCTTGTTGGTTTAAGAAGAAGTTCAAGGAATCTCTCTATAAACACTATATCGACCAAAATAAAATTACAGGTATTGACTTAGAAGACAAAGATGTAAAAGAGAAGATCTACTTACTCTACACCCAAGCTTTCAAAAATGGCTTATACAACTACATTAAGACCGAATCCGAACCAAAGACAAGAAAAAGAATAAAGAGAAAGTATTTTTCTGGAGGAGCAAATATGACGGTTAATCCCCAATATTTTACTCTCCATTCTTCTGCTCCCATAGATAGTTTTCACGCAAAGAGGTTAAGTGTTGAGGTAGATGGGGTTTCTATTGGTCAGAGACCTGCCAGCTCATCAATTGAAAGAGTAAATGTTTCTGAGTTAGTAGAGAATTTATTAAGAGAATACAGAGCCAAATTTTCAGATGAAGTAGTAAGGGTAGAAAAATTGGAGAGCGTTATTAGGCCTGCAGCTAAAAATATAGAAGAGTATCTCTATGAACAATACGTCAATCAGAAAATAGCAGCAGAGGTTTATGAAAAAGGGATGAAGAACATTATCCCCAGTCTTGCTAAGTGGTATACTGACCCCTATATCCAAGAATCTACAGTTTCGGGCATAGAAGATGCGGTAAAAAAAGAATATTGGACGTATCTTGCTCAAGCATATATAGATAATATTGCTTATGGTACAGCGGGTGTACGGAGTAGGTTTGCATTTGGAGAATATTTTAAATTGGTGGCTGAGGCAGCTAAAGGGGGCAGAGGTCTACAAGTATCTAATCTAAAAGGGCCAAATACCTTTAATGATGAGATAGTTCGGCAATTTGCTTTGGGGGTTTTAAGATATCTGGAAAGTCAAAATCCAAATATCTCAAGATCTAAATTAAAATTATTCACTGCCTATGATAGTAGGATAGCAGGAAAAGAATTTGCTAGCATAATTAGGGATATAGGGCTGGCCTATGGAGTGACAGTGTACATTTCTGATGAAGCAATGCCGCTTCCCGAATTCTCATGTGCTCTCCAGGAATTATCAGGAGGCAAAGGCGCTATTGGTATATTTGTTTCTGCCAGCCACAATGTCAAGTTGGATAATGGAGTCAAATTAATTGGTAGCGATGGTATGCAATTGGGCGCAGACCCTGTTTTACGCAAAGCAGTGATGAAGGAATTTAGAGAAGCTACTCTTAAAGAAGTAGCTGACTTACTTAAGAATTTATCTTCTGAAATATCTGCTGAACAGTTGGTGTTTATGGGTGGTGAAAAGAGGCTGGCGGGAGTCGATTACGGTAATCATCGGCTTATAGATACCCACACTCTTCATTTTGAGGCTATGCTTCCTCATATCAAAAACCAAGAAATAATTGAAAAATATGCTAAAGATATAAAGATTGGCTATTGTTCTTTTCACGGCGCAGGTATAAAAGCTATGCCGCGTGTACTGCGTGCAAATAGTTTTGATGTTGATATAGTAGATAAAATGGCTGAATTAGATGGAACATTTCCTGAATTTACTGATATTGAGCCACCTGATCCAGCATTGGTTAGATCGTGGGAGTTGGCCATAGAGGCATATCTAAAAAATCATGATAGAAAGGATTTCTTAGAAAAAAATATTTTTCTTGCCAATGATCCTGATGCAGATAGGTTGGGTTTGGTGATTAGGGTGAAGTCCGAAGAAATACCCGAAGATAAAGAAATTGCCAAAGTCATGGGTATAGTGCTCAAGCTTACAGAAGAAGAACGAGAAGTATACGGTTATGGTGGTTGGAGGGTTATTCCACCCAATGAATGGAATGCGCTTATTGCTTACTATGATCTTAGTCAGTTAAAAGCAGAAGGTAAACTTGATACCGAGGAAAAAAGGCAAAACTATTTTTTAGTCTTTTCTCATGTTACTTCTTTACTGATGCAAAAGATAGCTAATCATTTTGGCATTCAAATTATTATTAAACCTGTGGGCGTGGATCAGTTAGCCGATGAAATCGTAAAATTAGAAAAAGAAGGCAAAATAGTTGTTAATGGTAGTGAAGAGAGTGGTACGTATATGACGGGTAACCACATCCGCGACAAAGATGGTTTTCTTGCTGGAGTCAGAATAGCAGAGATAGCCTGTTATGCAGCTAAAGAAAAGAAAACAATAAACGACCTTTTAGATGAGATGTATCTTACCCTTGGGTTTTTTGCAACCACCAATTTCCCTATTGAATATGAGGTTTCAGTTCCGGGAACTTTTGAGAGAATAGAAGCGGTAAGATGGTTACAGAAGGAATTAAAGCCACTCATAGAAGAAAAAATAAAAGAAGGTAAATATCCAAAAGTCGCAGGATTTGAGATATACGGCGTGGATGAACAGGAGGGATACAGGTCTGGTAAATATGATGAGCCCTTGGAATATTTAGGGTATCCTGATGCAGGCATAAGATTCTATCTTAACCCTGAGAAGACCAGTTATATTACTATTCGACCATCAGGAACTGGTCCTCAGATACGTTTCTATATACACTTGTTTTATTCGACACAAGGAATGGAAAGACTACAACTTAACGAGTTGAAGAAGACTGCTTATGCCGAATGTTTAAAAGTAACTAAGGAATGGATGGATATTGTCAAGGGTATGGATATTGAAGCAAGTATTGCCAGCTCGGATGAAAAAACCTCTGGTTCACCGATTGCGATTGGTGAAAAAATAACAATACTTGCTTCTAAGGTAGGACTTATTCCAGAGAGGGTGATTTTATTTCTTCGGGATTCACTCAAGGTAAAGGAATTTATTGAAGGTTTATTTAAAGCTAGCGGAAAATCCATTCAAAAAACATTAGAAAACTTGAAAGATATAGACTGGTTTAAGCCTCTACTCAGTAAATATAGATTAGGTCAGATTGATTTAAGTAAGAAAGAGGTTTCTGAAGATGATGAGACTGTTATCCAGGCGCCTCCAGAAAATATAGTTAGCTTAGCTGTAGAGTACAAAAAAGAAACCGGATTGGAAGTTAGCTTAGGACAGCCGGAAGCTATTGTAAGCAAGAGAGAACAGGATATACTTGAAGAACATTATCCTATTGTTAGAGAAGAAATGGCAGAAAAAGATAAAATACATTCACCAGATTATAATCCTGAAGAAAAATTAAATTATAGAGGTAAAGTGCGTGAATACTACAACCGAGTGTTTTTACCCGGTGATGCCAAAAAAATGGAAGAATTTATAGATAAACATTTTGATAAGGGTAAAGAATTAAAGTACATAGTCAAGGTTGGTATAGGAGCCAATGAAGAGTATGATCATCATTCAAGGGCTGTTTACATGGAATTTTATAAAAGAGAAAGAGAGAAAATCGTCTATGCAGTTATGAATAATAATTTAGAGTTTCAAAAGTTTCTTAAAGAGTTTCCAGAAGCAAATGGTGAAAATACTCTAATGATATACCAATCTCGTAGTGGAGAGACTGAGGAGCCACTGAAGGTATTTTTGTTTAATTATGAAAAGTTTCCTCGTTCTATCGTCTTTTCTAATAAAGGTCCCTTACATGATACTGCTGAAGGTTGGATAAAAGAACAAAAGGAAAAAGGCATAGAAAAACCTACAATTTTACGCTTAAATTTCCGCACTGATATAGCAGGACGGTTTATGCGTTCTAAAACTCCGATGTGTTACTGTGCTCTTCACATCCTAAATGAAATCTGGCGGGAACCTGATGGTAGAACTGATGGTAGAATTACACATAGTTCTGAAATTGAGGAAATTAAGACTTTGTTGGAGAAAATTGAGAATTTGCAGAAAAGAGAACAAAATGAAGAGATTCTAAATGAAATTAAAAAGTTGGAAAAAGAAATTGAAGGACAAGAAAAGAGCTTGGAAAAAAATTTCGGAGGCCGTTGGGCATATCTGTATATGTTGACTACTGATAGAGCTCAGAAGGAACTCAGCTTTACTAAAAAAGAAAATAGCTTAGCAGTGCAGATTGCAGAATTTATTTACCGAAATCAGATTTTAGGGAGACGTTCTAAATTTGCAGTGATTGTCAATGATAAAGAAATCCTTTGGCCTGCTACTGAACAACCCTTACAAAACTGGATGGAAGGTGTCAATAAGCCCGGAAATAAGATGATTATGGATAGATACTTGTTCTCTGAAGAATCTTTTGCTATCCAAGGAATCTTAAATCAAGCAGATCACTACATTGCTTTATTTATCTTAAATAAAGCTGATAATAGCTATGAAGAAGCTAAAAAGAAAGCAGAAGAGATGCTGAGTAAAGGAGTCCCTGTAATAATTATGGAGGTGGAAGAGCCAAATATTGAAAATACAGCAGGATTCTCCACTTTAGTAGAAGATTTCATTGTTTATTATGCAGCAATCATTGGACAAGATCCTTATACAAACCCAGAAGTAAAGTATGTCCGTGAAAAATCTGATGAAAGGTTAGTTAAGATGGCTGACGATAAGCGTAAACGTCTAGGGCAACCAGCTATTCAAGGAGTAAAAAAAGAAGAGAAAGCACTTAAATCAATAGAGGTAAATCCTTATGATTCTTCTTTGTTTTTCTTCACTTTTTTGGTTGAAAAAATAAGTTGGAAGTTAGGTATTTCATCAGAAGAGGTGGTCAATCTCTTTGAAGAAAATATAGATGGAGAATTACTGATTAATGCTTTTGCTGAAGCCAAAGGTGTTCACAGGGATACAGTAGTAAATGCTATAAAATCAGCAGGAGCAGAAATATTTTCTAAGATAATCGTTGATTTTGAAACCGCTATGTCAGAAAAAGAGAAGAGAAAAAAAACTCCAATTGATAGATTCATAGATTGTGAAACAATAAATAAATTATCAGAAAAATTAAATTTTAAGGATATTAAGTTTTCTTTAGGATCACCTGAGATAGAAAGTGATGAAAATACTATAAAATCCCTTAAAGAGGTATATGAAGAGATTAGGGGAGAAGATTCTTTAGCTAAGAGAATAGCAGAATATATTCATTTGATGGTTGTAGCACGTAAAAAGGACGGAGTAGTGCGAGATAATATTGTGTTGATAATAAATAATCAATTCGCTATAAATTTCGCTAAAGAATTTAAAGAATCCTGGGCAAAATATATGAGCAAATTAACTGAACTTAACTTAAGTATAGATATCCTTCCTCGGGCTTCTCATTTGATATTTGAGGGACGATTGGGTCAAGCAGACTCCCATGTGGTTATATTCGTCATTGCTGAAAAATTAGGCCTTCCTGATAAGGTATTAACAGAAAAAGATGTAGAGTTTTCTAACCCTGCACACCAAGATTTGAATCTCAATGAAGCACTTTTGGGATTAGCTCTTGGTAATAAAGATACTATGTTTTTAAAGATACCGGGTTTTTCTATAACAGTAGAAGAGATTACTCCTGGGGTAGAGGAAGGGCTTGGCCAATTTTTTAGAGAAGTAAGTGAACATTATGCTAAAATTTTGAAAGAAGTAGGTGGGTCGGAAAAGGTTTCTTCCAGTTCACTTACGAAAACTTCTTCAGGTGGGATTGATCTGAAAGGAATTGGGTTAGATACTACACCTTCATCTTCTCCCTTTGCTTTAGCTTTTGATCCAGCTACTTTTTTAGGGCTTGAGATCAAATCTCTTCAGATTAGACCAACGGATATCTATAGATTCTTGGGGATAGATTCTTCCACCTTTAAAGATTCACCTGCTGGATGGTAAAGTATCTGAGGATCTTTTGAAAACAATTCCTTATTTCTATCTCTCAATTCTTTTTACCTTAAGAATTGACTTGTCTCCTTAAGCCCAACCAAATTTCTTCCTATTCCCGTTCTTCATAAATAATATGTTTGACTTAGAGGTGTCTATGAGATATAATACTTTCTAAAAGATGGGGAAAGAGATGAAAGAGAAGAGAGAGCTTACTGATAAAGAGAAAGCTTTGGATTTGGCAATCGCTCAGATTGAGAAACAATTTGGAAAAGGTGCAATTATGAGATTGGGTGGAGAGATAAAGTGTGATGTAGAAGCAATTCCTACAGGAGCATTATCCTTAGATATTGCTTTAGGAGTAGGAGGAGTGCCTAGGGGGAGAATCATTGAGATATTTGGGCCTGAAGCCTCAGGAAAGACTACTCTGACTTATGGGGTAATCTTTGAGATTCAGAAGAGAGGAGGAATAGCTGCTTTTATCGATGCAGAGCATGCCTTTGATTCTACATACGCAAAGAAAGTAGGTATAAATTTAGATCAACTTCTGATCTCACAACCTGATACAGGAGAACAGGCATTGGAGATCTGTGAGACTTTAGTCAGATCAAATGCTGTAGATTTAATTGCAGTTGACTCTGTAGCAGCCTTAACTCCCCGGGCAGAGATTGAAGGAGAGATGGGTGAATCTCAAATAGGCTTACAGGCAAGATTGATGAGTCAAGCGATGAGAAAGTTAACTGCAGCGATCAGTAAATCTAAGACCTGCGTGATATTTATAAATCAGATTCGTGAGAAGATTGGGGTATTTTTTGGTTCACCTGAGACTACTCCCGGAGGAAGAGCTTTAAAATTCTATGCTTCGGTAAGAATAGATTTAAGGAGAGTGGGTTCAATTAAAGAAGGAGACAATATCATTGGTGGAAGGATTAAGGCAAGGGTCGTCAAAAACAAAGTTGCGCCTCCTTTTAAAGAAGCAGGATTTGATATTTTACATGATGAAGGCATATCTAAGACAGGTTCGATTATTGAAGTAGGAGTAGAAAAAGAGATAATAAAAAAATCTGGAACCTGGCTTTTGTACCGAGATGAAAAATTAGGCCAAGGCATAGCCCAGGCAAAGAGATTCTTAAAAGAGAATCCAAAGATCTTAAAGGAATTAGAAAAAGAGGTGAGGGAAAATGTCTTTAAGTAAAAAGGTTACTCTATTTTTGATGGCATTGGTGATTGGTTTAGTAATCGGGCTTTTGGTAGCAATAAGATTAGA
>DDKR01000100.1 GCA_002340085.1 Candidatus Omnitrophica bacterium UBA2593 | reverse complement strand
TTTACTAATGAGGCAACAGGTTTTTTGACCTAACTTTGACCGTCTATACACTCCCGGAGTGTATATTCCACTCCGGAGTGGAATTTAGAGGCTTAGGAGTTTCTACTCGGCTTCAAAAGAGATGATTACATTGAAAGAGAGTTCCCCGAACTCCAAATCTTTGGGAAAGGCAGGATAAGGAGAGCCATCCCGAACGCTCTTTAGAGCGATATTTTTGAGATATTCTGTAGCTTTAGACTTTTCTTCTTGAAGATCTATTTTTTTTAAACTCCCATTAGATGCGATACAGAAAGATAGATAAACCTCTCCTTCTTCTGGACGAGTATAATTTCTATAGGCACAGATACGAATCTTCTCTCTAATCTTCTGGTAATAACTAAAGTAAGCAGGTGAAGTTATCTTTGGAAGTGGGATCTCTGGCAAAATAACCTTTTTTTCTAAGGTGAATTTTTCTATGGAGATGGGCTCTTTCTCAAGGTTTTGTCTTTTGACATTGAAGACACCTCTGTCTATAAAAGGCGGGGGTTTTATATAGGACTTAGAAATGAATTTATCCTCAGTCTTCTTCTCTTCAGATTCTCTTTCTAGTTTAAAATAGGTTACCTCCAGAGGTGTAATTACCTTTGGTAAGATAGAGGTTTGAAATGGAGGTAAATAAAATAGTACAGAGGAATGAATAAGAAAAGATATTATTAAGGAAATTTGAAATCTCTTTTCTTCTAACAAGGGTTTTAAATAATTTTATCCTGCCCCAGGGCGGGCTCGAACCTCCGACACCAGGTTTAGGAAACCTGTGCTCTATCCAACTGAGCTACTGGGGCGCCAAAGATTACCAAAAAACTTTAATATCTTATCAAAGCCTTTACAGGATAACCTCTTAACTTATCTCTTCCCCTTAAATCAGTAAGTTCAATCAAGAATACAATTCCTAAGATTTTAGCTTTTAATCTCTTAACCAAATCTACAACCGCTTTTATTGTTCCGCCTGTAGCTAAAAGATCATCACAGATCAGAACCTTAGCGCCTTTAAGGATCGAATCTCGATGAATCTCTAAGGTATCAATTCCATATTCAAGGTTATAAGTTGCTTGGTAGCTCTTATAGGGCAGTTTACCTTTTTTTCTTACCGGAATAAATCCACAGTTTAATTTATAGGCTAAGGCACCTCCTAAGATAAAACCTCGGGCCTCAACCGCTACCACAAAATCAACTTTTTTTTCAAGATAATCCTTTGCTAAGAGACCAATCGCTCTATTAAATGCAGTCTTGTCCTTAAGTAGAGTAGTTATATCCCTAAAAAGAATTCCTTTCTTAGGAAAATCTGGAATGTTTCTTATGTACTTAGATAGATCGAATTTCATATTTAGAGTTCATTTGTAATTACGTTTACCGCTACCGTAATTAACACTGAATTTCTACTTACAATTTTTGACACGAGTCTCTTATAATTAATCTTGCAGGAAGAAGTTTCTTTATTGGTCCTTTTATCCTCTTTAAGATAATCTGACTTAATGTCTCCAAACCAATCCTTCCCATCTCTGATAGAGGCTGTTCAACAGTCGTCAACTTCACAGGACAATACTGATTTAGAGGATTATCATCAAAACCAACTATAGATAGATCAAAAGGAACCCTTAGTCCAAAATTCTTTGCTACCTCAATTACCTCTAAAGCCATAACATCAGAAGCGCAAAATATTGCAGTAGGTCTTTCTTTGAGGGAGAGTAATTTTTCTGCTGCTCTGTGTGCTTGGGTCCTTAAGAAATCGCCTCTGCAAATATACTTATCAAAAGAGGATAACTTATGTTTCTTTAAACCATCCTTATAACCTTTGAATCTGTCTTTTCCTGCTTGGGTATTTAGATCTCCAGTTATAGTAGCAATGAGTCTATGGCCTAAATTAACTAAATAGTCAATAATTTGAATGGTTGCGTAGTAATTGTCAATAGCGATACAGTTAATATCTTCTTTTTCAAAATAATTATTCAGTACAATATAAGGGATCTTTTTATCGATAACCTTTTTTAGAGTAGTTCTGTCTCCATCTATATCGGAAAAAATTATCCCATCTACATAAGGAGGTTTTAATGTGGGAGAATTTAACCAATCCTCGTGAGAAAATTTTTCTGTAATATGGATTAATATATCTATCTTTAACCTTGAAGCCGCTATACTTACACCTCTGATGATATTCGTTGCAAAGAAAGAAGTAAATACATCTTCAAAACGCCGGATAATTAAACCAGTAGCTAACTGTTTTCGATTTACCATATCTTCTCCTTTTTTTCTTGAAGAGAAACAAACTTACGTAATTTCTTTAGAGCAGCTTTTTCAATCTGACGGATACGTTCACGCGATACACCCATCTTCTTTGCCACTCCAGATAGAGTATGGGGGCAACCATTAGCTAAGCCAAATCTTAAATCTAAGACTTTCTTTTCGCGCTCTGGCATCTTTTCTAAAAGACCTATTATCCTCTCCCTCTCCAAAAGACCTTCTATCTCTTCTC
>DDKR01000032.1 GCA_002340085.1 Candidatus Omnitrophica bacterium UBA2593 | reverse complement strand
TTTACTAATGAGGCAACAGGACCGTAAATGGGATCCAAAGACCAAAACACAGATAGTCTTACAAGGTTTAGAAAACAAAATACCTTTAGCACAACTTTGTAACCATTATCAGATAACCCAAAGTATGTTCTACTATTGGAGAGACGAATTTTTAGCTAAAGCACATACGATCTTTGAATCTAATAGGCAATCTAAGAAAGAACAACACCTCAAAGAAGAAAATGAGAAACTAAAAAAGATTATTGTTTTACTTACCATTGAGTTAAAAAAAGCCGAATTAGAATTAGAAGAAACAAATCTATGAAAATAAAGTTTAGAAATCAAGAGTTATTAGACTATATCCAGAACCTAAAGTTAGAACATCCCTTCTGGGGTTACAGACGCATCTGGGCATATCTGAAATATCGTCAAGGTCTTACGGTTAACAAAAAGCGTATTTACCGGTTAATGAAAGAAGATAATCTTTTAGTTGTAGATAATGCAAAACTTAAAGCCCTAAGAGCCAAATATCCGAGTAGAAGCAAGCCAAAGGCAGAAAGACCAAACCACTTCTGGGGTATTGATATGACTAAAATCTTGCTTAAATCCTTTGGTTGGCTATATCTTGTTATCCTTCTTGATTGGTTTACTAAGAAGATCATTGGTTATTCCCTTAAGATGCGTTCGAGAGCTGATGATTGGCTTGAAGCATTGAACAATGCAGTGAATAATCAATTCCCTCAAGGAATCAGAACCTTACAAGAAGAACTCTTCTTGATCTCAGACAATGGTTCGCAGCCAACCTCTGCTAAATTCATGCAAACCTGCTCAGTCCTAAAGATTAAACAGATATTCACCTGTTATGATAACCCTAAAGGAAATGCAGATACTGAAAGAGTTATTAGAACCCTAAAAGAAGATTTAATCTGGTCAAAGCAGGAAGAATGGAAGTTACCTTTTGATGTCGAAAGAGATTTAAGGGTTTGGATAAACTGTTATAATCAAGATTATCCACATTCCTCTTTGGGTTACAAGACACCTATTCAATTTGAGAAAGAGCAACTACTGTTTACTACTAAATTTTAGCTTGACAAATGGGGGTCAGTACAAAAGTGGAAGCAAAATAATATATCGGTATTATTTATTCGAAGATATTTTAAGTTTTCCGTGCTTGCATTTGGGACACTTAAGCTTTCCAGAAATTATTTTTTCTTCTGTTTTTCTTTTATTTGAAGTATGTAAAGGAATTTCTTGATTACACATCTCACAAATTACATTAATTTTGTCTATAATTTTTCTCCTTTTCAATTATAATGCTGATTTTAGGTTTCTATTATTTTCTTTTTTAATTTCTCTTAACATTTGTTTTTGCTCAAAGAGGAAATTTGGAACCATCCCATATATCTGTTGTTAGCTATCCTTGACTCTATACTTCCTATCTCCTTATCACCTCTACCATTATCATTTCTTACTCTTTCTTCTTCTATTAACCAATCCTTTACTTTATCGGGTGTAGCTGAAAGCATAGTATCTAGTGCTCTTTTCATAGTCTTTCTTACTTCCAATGCACTTACAAATGCATCACCTGGAAATGACACCCGCGTCGATAATGGGTTGCTTTTAGTAAAAAACCATATGTCAACAACCTTAGATTTCATCCTTACACCTTTATAATTTCTCTTATTGACCAGCCTCTCCAACATTATATCAGATACGTTTGAAATCATCATATCCACTAACTCTCTCACAATTTCTCTTATCTTCAAGGCATTTAGAAATATATCACCTGGAAACTCTACTTCAATACCTAATTCTCGTCTAATATTGCGATTAAAAGAGATATTTACACTAATGTCTATATCTGACATTCTCGCTTCCTCTTAACTCCACACTAACAATATGGTATTCTTCCATCACTTTCTGGTGATGGATCTCCTGCTTCATTGAGGGTATGATTATACGAATATGAATGAATTAGAAGCGGCTGTGTTTATTCAGTTTTTATATTATTCCTCTGATATTTCTTCTTATTCCTTAAAGTATGGGTTTAATCTTGCCAACTAGTAAGAATACTATCATCAAAATAGAGATAATTCGCATAATTTAAAGAACCATATATCCATTGTTCAGAAGTACCATATATTGTAACAGTTCTGTTAATATCCCTTGGCTTCCCCCAAGATAATCTAACTTCATCTTTATTCATACCAATCCTAATTTTCTTCTCTAGTATTACATTTTTAAACTCAGAACGCTCGGGGTGTTGTTGTATATATTTCTCAATTTCATATTTGCGCTCTCGTTCTGCTTTTTCATCTGATTTTTCAATACGAACTAATTTATCGTTATCAAAAGCAAAATAATAGGTATCGTAATCCCGCAAGGTTTCTATTGAATAGTAACCATAGTAATATCTATAAGCCCAAGATTCTTTATTATCCACTTTGTCCCACGTGGTTTCTATAGGGCCTCCGAAAGTCACTATAACCTGTTCTTTAGTCATCCCAACACAAGGTTGTCGGCTAAGCATATAGCTTCTTATATTTGGCGGCGTATCAGGATGTTCTCTGAGATATTTATCAACCGCCGTAGCACAACCCGTTAGGATTACTCCTAATAAAATAACTAAAAGTATTCTCATTGCTTGACCCGCCGTAAGATATCTTAAGATTTCTAAGGGTTTAGAATTCCTTCTTTCTGATAGATTGCTTTACAGAAAACAACAAGACTGTCATATGCGCGTTTTACAATATTTTCATCTTGTCCATCTTCGGGACTTTTACCGCCATGGAATAAGTTACATCTTACCTGATAAACGCAATCTATATATTCACATAATGAAGTTAAATCAGAATATTTTTTATGTCTTTCTTTGTCATCTGGAAACCGTAAATCTTGAATAAAGCCAGTGTTTATGGGCTTAGTATCAATGTAATCTTTAAATTCTTTAAAAACTGCTTCATTTTTAGTTACAACTTCTCTAAACAGTTCTTTAAACTGATCTCTAAATATTCTTAACTGGGATAACTCTCTTTCTTGTAAATGGTTATGAGCATAAAAGGCATTAAAAGAAATCCAAAGAGAAATAAACTGGTCAAAAGGATTCTTCATTTTTTTCGATTTACAAAACCATCTTTTAATTAAATCCTTCCACTGATCATTCATTGTATATTATCGTGTTTCTCCCTATTGCACTTCTCGCATAGCAACTCTATATTTCTGACTGTATTGCTACCACCTTTAGAAACCGGTATTATATGGTCATACTCTAAGTTTTCCCTGCTTCCACATTTTACACATTTCCCGCCATCCCTACGCCAAACAGCAACCCTTACTTCCTCTGGGATAGACGGCCTATCTCTTTCCTGCTCTATCTTCTCAGCTTCAATAAATCTCTGCTTTAAATGTTCAAATTTGCGCCGCTCTTTATCTTCTAACTCCATAATTTGTAGAAGTCTCTGCTCATCTGAATAGTCAGCCCTGTCAAATTTATAGATATTATCTTTGTATATAAAATAGTCTTTAAATTTGTAGGAATATATCCTAATTGGCTTATTTGATATCTGCCGAGAAAATACTTCTATCCGCTTAGCTTGACGTTTAGCTTCGCATTTTGCTTCATAGTCTTTAAGCTTTGCTTTATAGTCTGGACTACCAAATAAAATTCTAAAGAAAGAGCGAGGAGGAGGAATTGGGCGCTCCGGTAGTTTCAATTCAGATTCCAATTCATCCTTAATATTCTGGGGTAAATTAAATATTTCCCCGTACTTTCTAATTGACAAACAAGTTTGCCATTTTCTAATTTTATTAAGGTCGCCTCACCAATTTTCTTTACAGACATGGTCACTACTCCTAAACAAAAATGTTCTACGACCCACAGGTCGCTTCCGAATATCCTTATTATTCTCTTTTTTATTCACCATGTTATCCTACGGACGTATTTATACTTCCCACCGAATCTGGTAAATATTGATTCAGTAAGCTATTCAGTTTATCACCATCTATTAATTCAATTGGCTTTCCTTTGGCAAAATCAATTGCTTTGCTCGTAAAATCTGATGTGGTTATCAATATTCCCTTATTAGCCATTTCGGCATGAATAACCCCAAAGAGCTCTCTGATGTCTTTAACATCTACTTTTGTATCTTTGTTATATCTTTTGCATTGGATAATAAATTTACCACCTCTGATTGGAATTGGAAGTTCCGCTTTTATATCTATACCGCCATCTCCCGTTTTTCCGGTATGTTCAACAACGAATTCCATTTTTTGCAGAAGATGAACGATTAATGATTCAAATTGCTCGGAAGATATCGAATATATATCAACTTTACCTTTCGTCTGTAATTTAACGGTAGAGGCGATTATCAAACTAATCAAATCTTCATTGTCTATTTCTTTACCATCGGCGTATTTAAGCTCAATTTTGTTTTCTGCCAATATTTTTTTCAAAAAAGATATCTTTAAAGAACAATCCTTAGAATATTTGAAAAAATTGAATAGATCTTCAGCGTAAGAATGCAGCAACTGCTGAAAAAGATTAAAATCAATCTTCTCTTCTTCTATTATTCTTAACCTCTCTTCTCGGGATAGATAATTTTTTTCAAATATAAACCATGCTTTTCTGTAATCAACGAAGGACTTAATTTGGGGACCATAGGTGGATGTAAACACCTTAAGATATTCATCTAAACTTTTTGGACGAGTAGCATTAATTGTATCCCTAAAACCAAGATAGGATTGTTTTTTAATCTCAATATTAATTATGGCTTTTAGTTCATTTCGTTCAAAATAAAATCCTTTGCTGACTAACAAATTACTGAGATCCAAAAGTTCTTCCTCTAAATAACCGTCAGGATGTTTTATAATAAAATCTTTTAAATAACTAAACGCGGGATTAGATTCAAATTGACGTTGTTTTGCTAAAAGCTCAGGTGGGGCATTAGCGGTCTTGAGTATATTCAGCTCTAAAGGAGGTGGTGCAAATTTCTTAACTAACATCAAAAAGATTTCTAGTTCTTCTTTAGTAAATCCAAGACAAATATCCTCTATCTGCTGGTTTACCTTATTGTTAACATCGCTTCCTCTAATTGAAGATATTGTAGTATAAGAGGAAGTCCCTCCGACATTCAACGTTACCCTTAAATCTTCCCTAGGTGACCAACCAAAAATATCAGTAAGAATACACACAACTTCTTCTGCTATAACTAATAAATCGCCCTCATTAGCCACGTTCCATTCACGACAGAAATTGTCTTGCAAACTCCACCCTTTTGAACTTAATAAAGTAATTTTGCTTTCACTTAGTGCAAACTCCGGATTGAGATTATTATTACTTACTACTTCTCCATGTAATATTGGTGGTTGAGTTAAAGAACGAGCGAATTGAACATAATAATCTTTAGCTTCATCAACCGTAAAAATAACAAAATTGTCTTCTCCTGGTTCATTTAAAACTTTTTTTAAAAATGTAACTATTTCTTTTTCAATCTCACTCATTATGAACCCTTCTTTTTATAAAATTTGGTTTTTATTTTTCAAAAATTAGAAACGCCCTATTAAAAAGGCGACTCCTATCTTTTAAAGAGTCATTTTATTTATTTAAATCTCATTAATAACCTCTTTGCGGCTTCTTTTAAGATGACTTCGTTTTTCTCCCCACCAACTCATCCAAACCAATCTCAAAAGCGTCTGCGAGTTTCATCATGGTCTGGATTGAGGGCCTCTTTGCGACTCCCTGTTCGATTTTTGTTATCACATTATAAGATAAACCAGCTTTCTCAGCTAACTTTTGCTGAGACCAACCGGCTTTCTTGCGTAACTGTTTTAATCTTTTTTCTAACATTTTATCTTGACAATATACCACAATTAGACTACCATATTAAATATACTTCACAATCACTAATATCTTATATATTTTAACACTTTTAATACAATACTCAATGATTTTCCGCTCTCTGACATTTTTGATTTTTTGTTCTTTCTTTTGGGCAAAATTTTGCCCCCACCCAAAATTTTACCCATCGGCTTTGAAGCACTGCACGTGAGAGGCTTGGTATGCCGCACCGTGTAGGTATTTTTCTTGTTGATTGCGGCATAGCGGACGAGCCCTCATTAAAAACTCTTTGTTTTTATTTGTAAATACTTCTTGAGGCGAGGACGCTTGCGTCTTGCCCTGTGAGTTTTTTAACTTCTCTTGAGCAAGACGCAAAACCAAGCCGAACACGCAATAAAATTAGCTGGAAGTGAGCGACCCAGCGAACGCCCAGTTTTGGCTTTGCCCCAGCAAAGCCAAAACGGAGCTCGGGAGATACGGGAGCCCGACAGGGCGGTGCCAAAAGATTAAGTTTCAGTAATTAAATTCTCAAAATAAGTTCGCACAGCGTTCAATAGCTGCGACCAGATTAGACTTTGGGGATTTTGTGGGTTGAAACCAGCATTTTTTAAATTATTTTCGGCAAAAATTTCTTTTTCGTAACTGCTTTTATAATAAGGGATTAAATCAAAGGGCTTTTGGAAATCTAAAAGCACTTTTCTATCCAGCAGGCGGCGGTTCGTAACCCTTGACATCAAAGATGTCAAGGGTAACAAAAAATTTTTAACTATTGAGGGTTAAAAATTATTTGTTTTCCAATTTTTTCTAAAGATTAAATGAAGCCCCGCTATGCGGGATTTCGCCATTATTTTTATTAAGGTGCTCAACAAGTTTCTCTATCCCACGCTTTACATCTTAGGGCCAAAGGCGACCAATAACTTGGAGGTGAAACGATGAAGACAAAATATTTTCTCTATGCAAGGAAATCAACTGAAGATGAAGAAAGGCAAGTAATGTCTATTGAGGCACAACTTGTTGAGCTTAAGGAATACGCTAAGCGAGAGAAGATAGAGATTAACGAAAGGTTTATTGAAAGCAAAAGCGCAAAGAAACCCGGACGAGAAGTTTTTAATAAGATGATTGCTAAGATAAATGAAAGCAAAGAGCCGCTTGGTCTCTTAGCCTGGCATCCCGACAGACTTGCACGAAACTCTGTTGATGGTGGACAGATTATTTATCTTATTGATACCGGAAAATTGGTTTCTTTGCGCTTTCCTACCTTCTGGTTTGAGCCTACGCCTCAAGGACTCTTTATGCTTCAAGTCGCCTTTGGCCAGTCAAAATATTATTCAGATAACTTATCGGAAAATGTAAAGCGTGGGATGCGCCAAAAACTAAGGCGTGGTGAATGGACGGGGCTGGCTCCACTTGGCTATGTGAACAACGCTAAAACACGAAATATTGAGCCAGACTCTACAAAAGCAAGAGTAATAAGCAGGGCTTTCGAAGAATTCGCTCAAGGAAGGCATACTTTAGAGAGTCTTGGCGAACGCCTTAAGTTTTTGGGCGTGGCAAGCAAGAAAGGAAAAAGACTCTGCAAGGCAGTAGTTAAGCACATGCTTAGTAATCCTATCTATACCGGTTTAATCGTCCATAATGGCGAAACCTATGAAGGCAAGTTTCCACCAATTGTTTCCCGAGCGACTTTTGAAATGGTACAGAAAATTCTTAAAGACCGAGCCAAGCCAAGAAAGAGCAAAAAGAGCCATAACTTTCCTTTTGTGGGTTTATTAAGGTGTGGTGAGTGTGGAGCTGCGATAACCGCACAATATGCTCACGGGTGCGGTGGCACTTATAGATATTATCGCTGTACAAAGAGGCTTGGCCCTTGCTCTCAAAGATACCTCAGAGAAGATTTGTTAGCTACCCAGCTAAAAGATTCACTTTCAAAAATCGCTCTTTGCGCAGACTGGACAGAAAAGATGCGGGCACAAGTGGATATTTGGGAAAAGGAGCAAAACTGGTCTGCGCAGTCTTACGCCCAAAATCTAGACGCTAAGATTAAGGAAACCGATGAAAAGTTAGATAAACTGGTTAATGCTTTTCTGGATGGAACGATTGAAAAAGAAACCTACCTCACCAAGAAAGATGAGCTGATTAAGTTAAAAACTGAACACTTAGAGAAAAGGCGGGATTTTGGGCGAAAGGGAAACAATTGGAACGAACCTTTGCGGGAATGGTTATCTCTTGCTTGCTCAGCCGAGAAACTTGCCTCTTCTGAAGATTATTATGAAATCAAATCGTTGGTAGAAAAAATTGGAACGAACCGCCGCCTGCTGGATAGAAAAGTGCTTTTAGATTTCCAAAAGCCCTTTGATTTAATCCCTTATTATAAAAGCAGTTACGAAAAAGAAATTTTTGCCGAAAATAATTTAAAAAATGCTGGTTTCAACCCACAAAATCCCCAAAGTCTAATCTGGTCGGGGGAGTGGGACTTGAACCCACGACCTCAGCGTCCCGAACGCTGCACTCTAAGCCAAACTGAGCTATCCCCCGTTATCTCTCTAATAACTCTTTAAATCTCAATGCATTCTTAACTGCAAAACCATAAGCATCATTATTAAAAAAAGCGAATATTTCTTTAATTTTAGTACTCTTGGTAAAATCTACCCACTCTCCTAACTCTTCTTCTGAATAATTCGACCCATAGAGAACCTCTCCACCATGGAATCTCAGATATAAAAAATCAGAAGTAATCTCTTTTACACAAGGCCAGTGGTGTGAATGGGCAATACATAGACAGATTCTATATTTCTTTAACACCTCGTAAGTCTCTTTATCAAACCAACTCATATTTCTGAATTCAAAGGCTTGTCTTGTAGTCTTAGCAGACCCCTCCAAAAGCTTTAGAAAATTCTCTAATTTCACTAAATCTTTCTTTAATCGGGGTGGTAATTGCCAGAGGATACAGAAGAGTTTTTCTTTTAGATTTGAAGAATTTTCTAAGAAAAGCTTTAGAGGTTCTTTACAATCGGATAACTTCTTTACATGAGTAATGAATCTTGAACCTTTAATTACAAAATAGAAATCTTTTGGGGTTCTCTTATACCAATTTTCAAATGTTTTCTCTGAAGGCAATCTATAGAATGAGACATTCAATTCTACGGAGTTAAAGAACTGGCAATAGTACTCAAGCCATTTATTTTGAGATAGCCCTTCGGGATAAAATACTCCATCTGACCAATGTAAATAATTATAACCACTCGTACCTATATAGGTCTTTAGCACAGATAAAGTATA
>DDKR01000149.1 GCA_002340085.1 Candidatus Omnitrophica bacterium UBA2593 | reverse complement strand
TGTATCATAACAAAAATTAAAGATTTGTCAAAATCCTTTTGAGAAGATATAATAGAACTACTATGAAAAAAGAAGAAAGACGTCTATTTTGTCTTTTGAAGAGGTATGCCTTTAAAAGAGGAGATTTTACTTTATCTTCAGGTAAAAAAAGTCTTTATTACATAGATGCGAGAGTAGTTACTTTAAGTCCAGAAGGAGTATATTTGTGCGCAAAGATAATCTTTGAGAAAATCTTAGATGAAAAGATCTCTGCTTTGGGAGGTCCATGTATAGGTGCAGATCCCATATTGGGAGCAATTGCTATATATAGCTTCATTAAGAAAACCCCTATAAAGACATTCATCATAAGAAAAGAGCCAAAAGCCCATGGAAGAAAAAGACTTATTGAAGGACAAGACCTAAAAAAAGGAGATTCAGTCATTCTTATAGATGATGTAGTCACTACCGGAAGTTCTCTATTAAAGTCTAAAGAGATTTTAGCTGAGATAGGAGTAAAAGTAAAGAAGGTAATATGTCTCGTTGATCGAGGAGAAGGAGCTAGGGAGAATTTAAAAAAAGAAGAGATAGAGTTAGTTTCTATATTTAAAATAGAGGACTTTTTAAAAAATGTATAAGACCTTACTATCTACTATCTATCTACTATCTACTATCCTATTTGGTTGTGCTACTGAATATAACATTACCACACAAAGAAAGGAATTCATCTACTACGATACAGAGAAAGAGGTGAGGATTGGTAAATCCATTGCCAAAGAGATAGAGAAGAAATATAAACTGTTAGATGATCCTCTTCTAATTCAGAGAGTTACCTCTATAGGTAAAAGAGTAGCTGAGGTCTGTGATAGAAGAGATCTGGATTATGAATTCCACATTTTAGACAAAGATGAGATTAATGCCTTTGCTTTACCAGGTGGATTCATCTATTGCTACAAGGGACTTTTCGAAAAGATAGATTCCGACGATGAGCTTGCCTGTCTCTTAGGTCATGAAATCGCTCACATTACCGCAAAACATGCGATAAAAAAACTCCAGGCAGTAGTAGGATACACACTGATTAGAGTTATAACTGGTGTAATTCCTGAGACTGCTCAAGTGGGAAAGGGCTTGGATATTGCCTTTGAGCAGATCCTTTCAGGATTCTCTCGAGAAGATGAATTGTTTGCAGACCGATTAGGCGTAAGATATGCAAAAAAAGCAGGGTACTCACCCTATAGTATGATTGATTTCTTGGAAAGATTACATCGGATAGAATTAAAGAAACCTCCTCGTCCAAAATCTTATCTCAAAACTCACCCTTATATTCCAGATAGAATCAGAACAGTCAAAGAAGAAATTGGCGAAAGAATAGATTTTACCGATTACATAAATATAGAGGAGAGATTAAGATAAAGTTTAGAGAATAATATGTGCCGAGAGGGGGACTTGAACCCCCAAACCCAAAGGGTATACGGCCCTGAACCGTACGTGTTTACCAATTTCACCATCTCGGCAAAAATATCTTCTTAAAACTCCAATAAGCCAATTAAAAGTATATCTTAGGGAATCAATTCTGTCAATTATAGAGATATGTTCTTAGATTCTTTTAAAGTAATGTCTCTTGCAGTTATCCAAGTCTTTCTACTTGGAGCTATCGGTTATTTTTTAGTAAAGAAAAATATCATCGGTTCTCAAGGGATCAGCACTTTAACACAATTGGTTATAAAAGTTACCTTACCTATCTTTATCTTTTGTCAGTTAGTTAGAAACTTTAATTTCAGTTTATATTCAGATTGGTGGGTTTTTCCTCTGATAAGTGTAGGTATTACACTTATAGGTTTTGTAGTTGGGGCTCTATTTACAAAATTTATCCAGGATATTCAATATAAGCGACAGCTTTTGAGCTTAGTTACTTTTCAGAATGCAGGGTATCTACCTTTAGCATTGACAGCAGCATTACTACCTAAAGATAAAACAGCCTCGATGTTTATCTATATATTCTTATTCCTCTTAGGATTTAATTTGACAGTGTGGTCTATAGGTGTATCTATGTTGGCCTTTTCGAAGACAAGAAGATTTGAATGGGAGAGTCTATTTAGTCCGCCAGTGATCGCTACTATATTTAGTCTATTATTTATATTCTTTGGTTTAAATAAATTTTTATCTGAGATAATCTTAAAGCCACTGGAGATGGTCGGAGACTGTACATTGCCCTTAGCAATACTTATAGTTGGAGGAAATCTTGCTGAGATACAACTAATAGATATCCACAAAAAAGAGATATTCTTGATGATCTTAGCAAAGCTTGTAATTTTACCTATTTTAGGTTTATTATTAGTTATGAGATTTAGACTCCCTCAGCTTTTAAGGTTGTTAATCCTTATCCAATTGGCCATGCCACCAGCAACATCTCTATCTATAATCATTAGACACTATAAGAAAGAAGACTTACTCATCAGCCAAGGTATATTCTTTGGGCATTTAGCTTCTCTGATTACTGTACCTCTTTTCTTAAGTCTCTATCATACATTTGCAATTTAGCCATATTTGTGATAAATTTATGGTGTGGAGAGAGTAATTGCTAAAAACCCAAAGGCTTTTAGAGATTATGAGATTTTAGAGAAGGTTGAATGTGGAGTTGAACTTAGAGGTCCTGAGATCAAGTCTTTAAGGGAGGCAAAGACAGCCTTACAGGACAGTTTTGCCAGAGTAGAAAATGGAGAAGTCTTTCTATATAACATGCACATCTCACCTTACCAATTCGCTTCTATATTCAATGTTGAGCCAAAGAGAAAGAGAAAATTACTTCTTCGTAAAAAACAGATTCAACATCTCTGGGGTAAGACGAATCAAAGAGGTTTCACTTTAGTTCCCTTGAGTTGTTATTTTAATGAGAGAGGGATTGCAAAGATAGAGTTAGGTGTAGCAAGAGGAAAAAGATTTTATGAGAGACGAGAGGAGATTAAGAAGAAAGAAGCAGAATTCCAGATAAGAAAAGCTTTAAGGACAAAGAAAAAAGGGGGTGAAAGGTCTCGACTTAGGTAAATTGGGTAAAAGTAGCATGCTGCGGATGCAAGGTTGGCCGCATCAACAATCCTTGTGAAAGATAAACGCCAATCCATATCACTTGGGGCTAGGGATGGAGAGATCGCTTATGGTTAATCTACCAGTGATCAATCTATTCCCTGTCGGCGCAAATTAAGTCTCCAGCTCCAATTAGAGCTGAAGCCTCTCCTAACTTGCCTGGAAGCTAGGTAAGAGCATTTACAGGCTGTACAGATCTAAGTTAGCCTTTGTAGGGTCTGTAAAGAGAAAAAGGGCTGGTTTTTTCTGATCCTGTTTGTCGGAGCAGAAAAAACGAGATTTAAAAGACAGACTAAGCATGTAGTCGACTTTTATTCAATTACTTAAGGACGCCGGTTCAATTCCGGCCACCTCCACCAGTTTTTATGAATCAATCTATAGGTGTCTTTGATTCAGGTGTTGGAGGATTGACTGTTGTAAGAGAACTAAAAAAACAGTTGTCCGGGGAGAGTATAGTTTATCTTGGAGACACAGCCAGAGTCCCATATGGTATAAAATCGAAAGAAGCGATAATTCGGTTTACTACTGAAGGTCTTCTTTTTTTATTGAAGAAAAGAGTAAAATTAGTTATCATTGCCTGTAATACCTCTTCAAGTTTGGCTTTAGCTGTTTTAAAGAAAAGGTTCAAAGTTCCTATTTTAGGAGTAATTCGGCCAGGGGTAAAAGAAGCAGTCAAAGCTACAAGAAATAAAAGAGTAGGAGTAATTGGGACAAAAGCTACGATTAAAAGCTCTGTCTATGAGACGGAGATTAAAAAATTAAACCCAAAAATTCAAATTTATAGTTATCCTTGTCCTTTATTTGTTCCTTTAGTAGAAGAAGGTTGGATAGATAGCAAGATAACCTTAGAGATTGCCAAAAAGTATTTAGAGCCATTAAAGGAGAAAAAGGTTGATACTTTAATCTTAGGTTGCACTCACTATCCTCTACTGAAAGCAATAATCAGAAAGATAATGAAGGGCATAACTTTGATTGACTCAGCAAGACAGACAGCTAAAGAAACCAAAGATTTGCTTTTATATGAAGATTTACTTAATCTAAAAAAGAAGTCAGAAGATACATTCTATGTTACCGATGAACCGGATAATTTCT
>DDKR01000004.1 GCA_002340085.1 Candidatus Omnitrophica bacterium UBA2593 | reverse complement strand
GTGTAAGAGGGATTTCTTTGGAGAAGAAGGATAGGGTTGTAGGTATGCAGGTCGCAAAAAAAGATGGTATGTGTCTTACAGTAACCGAGAATGGTTTTAGCAAGCGTACATCCTTTTCCCAATACAGATTACAGAGCAGAGGAGGAAAAGGTATAATTAATCTAAAAGTCACAAAGAAGAATGGTTGTGTGGTGGGTGTAAAGACAGTCTCTGAGAAAGATGAACTTATGGCTATAACTGAAAAAGGAATGTTTTTAAGGTGTCTAGTCAAAGATATTCGGGTTACTGGAAGAAGCGCCCAAGGAGTAAGATTGATAAGATTAGAGAAAGAAGATAGAGTTTCTTCGATTGCTCCAGTAATTGTCGAAGAAGATTAGTTTTGAAAGAAAAAGTTAATCTAAGTATGTTAAGAGATGATATAACCTACAAAGTAGAAAATCAAAGAATCCTCAATACCACAAGAAAGTTTTAAGCTAAAAATATCTTGTCCAACGACATTTAGTTAATTATCCTTTCAAAGACGGTCTTTTATACTACCTCGGATTCGAAGTAGATAGAATAAGATAACTAAAGTTTTGCACTTTTTTATAGCTCTAACATACTTAACATTTTATAAATAGGCACCTTGCGTCTAAAAAGAGCGTGAAACCATTTTATCAGATTTCTTAGGAAGATGTTTCTTACAAATTGACATAACTTAGCTATTGTATTTATCTGAGCCTTTAACCAAGATATGATGTTCTTTTTCAACCTTAAAATTTCAAGGAGACTATAGGCAAAAAACACCAGATGTAGATGTCTAACTACACTCTTTAGGTGTCTTACCATATAGCCTCCTAATCCTAAGAATTGTTTTGCGTCACGATAAAAACTGTCTATTCTTGAACGAAGTAGATAACGGTTAATAATTTGCTCATCAGATAGCTCAATTTGGTTAGTAGATAGACAAACGATTTCCTGGGTTTTATCTTGGGGGTTTTCAGAGACAAAAACCAGTTTCACTCTACCTATTTTTGAAAGCGTGGTTATGATTGAATGGCGGAGGTGGCTTTTGTCATTATGGCTTTTGGTTTGCGTTTTTAGTTGACTGCGTTCTAAATCAAAGGTTATAAAACTGTGGATACTGGTGTAATTTGGTTGTAAAGAAAATTTCTTTTACTGCTTACTCTGGTAATCCAGTTGATGCCCAAAGAGACAAGATGCTCAACAAGCCTTTTAGACAGATACCAGCTATCAAAGAGGCAGATTTTGGCTTTTAATAAACCTTTTTTAACAGCGTCGGTAAGAAGCCCAATAGCTATATCAATCTTGGTTTTAAATATATCTTTCTTACTGTGTTCTTTCTTACGGTAAAACGCAGGAAGCAAAGGATATTCCTTGTCTTCATTCAATATAATGCAGACTGACCATATTGTGACCAAAGACTGTTTTGTTTTCAGAGGTGGACCAATGAGAGCCTGTGGCTTCCATGTGAGAACCAGTTTTAGGTCAGAGCCTCTTCATTCCAGGGAGAGTTTTTGAAGAAACGGTTCAAAGAAGATTGATTTCTCTTAGAGTCTTCATTAACAAAAAGTTTATTGACCGAATTAATCGTAAATTGTTTCTCTTGTAAGATTAACCCTGTGCAGTAACTGCTAAAGTGCCTAAGCTGTAGTTTAGAAAATATATCTTTATATTTATTGAACTCTATATCTAACTCTTTGGAATTATTTATTATGGGTATCATTGTCAATCATCTATCCTTTCGATGATTAAAAGGTTGAAGATAGGCTAACAATATACAGATAAGCATAAAAAGTCAATAAAAACTGCAAAATTTTAGATGGAAGTTTTAATGTATTTGGACGCGAGTGTCTCTAGGTTATTTTATAAAAATAACCTTTGGAGGCTTAAGCCTTTTCATCATATCACACTTTTTCATAAGTTGACAAGATATTATGGGTGTAATAAAATAAAGAAAGATGAAAAGATCTATTTTAGTAATCTTTTTTAGTATCTACTGCTTACTCTTTACTCTTCACTGTGCGTATTCTTTTTGGATCTGGTCGCCTAAAACAGGAAAATGGACGAATCCCAAATACCAGATAAAACCCACACCAAAACTACAGTTAGAATATGCCTTAGAATTTTACCATCAGAAAAATTATAATGAGGCATTAAGAGAATTTAAAAAATTGATAAAGAGATATCCAAAGTCCTATGAGGCTTCAGAAGCTCAATTTTATGTGGGAGCTTGTCTGGAAAAACAGGAAAGATTCTATGAGGCATATCAGGCCTATCAGAAGGTAATTGATCTCTATCCATTCTCTGAAAGGATAAATGATGTCATCCAAAGAGAATTTGAGATTGCGCAAATCTTTATTTCAGGAAAGGAGAGAAAAGCTTTAGGGTTTTTACCTTTAGAGAATCCTGCAATTGAGATCTTAAATAAGATAATCGAGAATTCTCCTTATGGTTTATTAGCTCCTCAAGCACAGTATAAATTAGGTCTACTCTTAAAAAGTTTAGGAAGATATTCTGAAGCAGAAGAGGAGTTCGAAAAGGTGATTAGAAACTATCCTCAGAGTGAATGGGTAGAACCAGCAAAATATCAGATTGCAGTTTGTTTAACCAGTGTCTCTCCAAAACCCGACTATACCCAAGAAGCAACCGAAGAAGCAAGAGAGAAATTTGAGGAGTTTGTCAGAACTCATCCTAAAGCAAAATTAACTTCTGAAGCAGAGACAAGATTAAAAGAATTAAAAGAGAAAGAAGCAGAGAGTAATTTTAAGATCGCTTCATTCTATGAGAAACAGAAAGACTTTAAGTCTGCCGAGATTTGCTATAGGTATGTGGTAGAAAATTATTCTGAAAGTATGTGGGCAGCAAAATCATTAGAAAGACTAAGAATTTTGGAGAAAAAGAGATGAAATCACAAATTATACAGATTGTATCAGTAGCTATCTGTTACCTACTATTTGCTCTTATAGGAGGTTGCGGTTATACAACACGCGGTTATATCTATCCAGATCCTAAGAAGATCTATATTCAGCCATTTACCAATAAGATCGATATAACTATTGAGACATCTGAGCATAGGAGGTTAATAACTTACTATTCATTCTTAGAGACAAAGATAACCCAAGCAGTTATTGAAAATTTCATTCGGGATGGAAATTTAAGGATAGCAAAACAAGGAGAGGCAGATTACATCTTAGAAGGTGAATTGGTAGATTTCCGAAGAGATGTATTACGTTATACAGAAAATAATATTCCAAAAGAGTACAGATTAAGTTTGGTAGTAAATCTCTCCTTATGGACAAAAAATAAAGAAAAGGTTCTTTGGCAAGAGAAAGATTTCTTTGGAGATACAACCTATTTTGTTACAGGCAGTCTGGCTAAATCTGAGTTTTTGGC
>DDKR01000084.1 GCA_002340085.1 Candidatus Omnitrophica bacterium UBA2593 | reverse complement strand
AAAGGTTTGGATTTACCTGTAGAGACAAAGATCTTTGAATTAAACTATGCTCCGGTAGACAAGATCATACCAAAGATCCAAGAACTACTTACTAAAGGTGTAGGAAGTGTAAGGATAGATGAGAGGACGAACAAAGTTGTAATTACAGATTTTCCTGGGAAGATAGAAGAGATAAAATCGATTCTTAAAGCTTTTGACGAAAGGACTCCTCAGGTTTTAATCGATGCTCAAATCATCGAGATAAAACCCTCAGATGAATTTAGGATGGGAGTAGATTGGGACTGGTGGTTGAGGAAAAACTTCAGAGTAACTTCTCCTTTATTAGCAGAGACTCCTCATAAATTGATCATGGGGACTACTGATGTTTCTGAACCAGGTCAATATAAGGCGATACTCGATCTATTACGGAGAATTGGGGAGACAAAGATTCTCTCTAGTCCACGCATAATGGCCTTAAATAATCAAGAAGCAAAGATACTCGTAGGAGAAAAAGAACCCTATATCCAGGAGACTACCCAGATTACTGCCGAAGGAAAACCTATAGTTTCAGGAACAGTGACTTTCATAGATGTAGGACTCAAACTCTATGTGACTCCAACTATTAATAGAGAAAATTTTGTAACGATGAAGATAAAACCAGAAGTGAGTTCTGCCACAGATAAGACATTGACTTCGGGAGACAGAGAGTATGTTGTACCCAAAGTCATTACCTCAGAAGCAGAGACTTCTATTACAATTAAAGATGGGGTAACGATAATCATCGGTGGCCTAAGAAAGGATAGACGAGAAAAGGTTGTAGAAAAGATACCGATTTTAGGAGACATTCCTTTAGCAGGATTTTTCTTCAGAAGTACAAAAGACAAATTAGAGAAGACAGAGTTGGTAATCCTTTTAACACCCCATATATTGACTGGAGAAAAGTCCATTGTAGATTTCTCAGAGCTCAAGCCCACTGAAGGTGCAATAGTCAAAATGGAGAAAGGTAGGATCATCACTGAGAGGGTATTTGCTCCAGAAAAGCCAAAACTCAAAGAAGTTGAATTAACTCCTACCCAATACTATTGCCTTATTCACGATAAGATTAAAGAATGTGCTAAACAGAAATTACCTAGAGATCTAAAGGGTGAGGTCGAATTTTTGTTCTCTCTTTTAAGTACCGGTCAAATCTTTGGCAAGCCAAAGATTTTGAAGATTACCGATGAGAATCTTATTCCTCTAGTCTTACAGATATTAGAAGAATCTTCTCCATTTCCTCCTTTTCCTAAAAGTATAGAGAAAGAAAAAGAAGATTTCCATTTGATTATTTCCTATGAGTAAATTTTGTATTGGAGAGATTTATCCTGTCTTGATAAGAATGGTCTAACTAACAACCATAAACTTAAGAAAATCTCCAAAAAATTACTAAAAATTCCAAAATTATACCTAAAATCTTCAATTCTTTGAGAATTTAAGACTTGATTTTTAGAACCATTGAAAGTATTATTCTTTTACATATTAGCACTCTCACATAAAGAGTGCTAATCAGATAAAAATAATCAGATAAAAAGGAGGAGATATGGAGATTGTACCTTTAGGTGATAGGATAGTAATAAAGCCATTGGAGGCAGAAGAGAAATCAAAGGGAGGAATCGTTCTTCCTGATACAGCAAAAGAAAAACCTCAAGAAGGAAAAGTCGTTGCTGTCGGAAAAGGAAGAACTACAGAAGAAGGAAAAGTCGTTCCCTTAGAAGTAAAGACTGGTGATAGGGTCCTATACGGTAAATATTCGGGAACAGAGATCACTACTAAAGAAGGTGAAGAATTACTGATCGTGAGAGAAGAGGATATCTTAGCAATCATAAAATAGGAGGTTTAAAATGGCAAAGCAATTACTCTTTAATGAAGAAGCAAGGAGAGCGGTCTTAAGAGGGGTAGAGCAACTATCTCGGGCAGTAAAAGTTACCTTAGGCCCAAAAGGGAGAAATGTTGTCTTAGAGAAGAAATTTGGCTCTCCTACGATTACTAAAGATGGCGTAACTGTAGCAAAGGAGATTGAATTAGAAGATCCCTACGAGAATGTGGGTGCTCAACTTGTAAAGGAGGTTGCAGAGAAGACTTCTGATATTGCTGGCGATGGCACAACTACTGCTACAATCTTTGCTGAAGCTATATTTAGAGAGGGTTTAAAGAATGTTACTGCCGGAGCAAATCCTATGGTCATAAAGAGAGGTATTGAAAAGGCAGTAGAAGTTGTAGTTGGGGAATTAAAGAAACTTTCGAAGCCAGTTAAAGAAAAGAAAGAGATTGCTCAAGTTGCTGCTATTGCAGCAAACTGTGATGAAACTATAGGTAATTTAATTGCCGATGCTATGGACAAAGTTGGCAAAGACGGGGTAATCACAGTAGAAGAGGCAAAGACTATGGCTACAACTATGGAGGTAGTTGAAGGTATGCAGTTCGATCAAGGCTATCTTTCTCCATATTTTGCTACTGATGCTGAAAGAATGGAATGTATCTTAGAGGAACCTTATATTCTCATCCATGAGAAGAAGATCTCTTCAATAAAGGATGTCTTGCCCTTACTGGAAAAAGTTGCTAGAGCTGGGAAGCCTTTGTTGGTAATTGCTGAAGAGGTAGAAGGCGAAGCCTTAGCAACATTAGTTGTAAACCGAATTAGAGGAACTTTATCCTGTTGTGCAGTGAAAGCTCCAGGATATGGGGATAGAAGGAAGGCGATGTTAGAAGATATCGCGATATTGACTGGCGGAAAAGCTTTAACCGAAGATTTAGGAATAAAATTAGAGAATGTGGCCTTAGAGGATTTAGGAAGGGCAAAGAGAATAAAAGTAGACAAAGAAAATACAACGATTGTAGAAGGTGCAGGTAAAACCCAAGCGATAAATGGAAGGATAGCTCAGATAAAGAAATTGATTGAGGAGACGGATTCTGATTATGATCGAGAGAAATTACAGGAAAGACTAGCAAAATTGTCAGGAGGAGTTGCAGTAATTAATGTAGGTGCAGCTACTGAGACCGAGATGAAAGAAAAAAAAGCACGAGTTGAAGATGCCTTACATGCAACACGCGCAGCAGTAGAGGAAGGGATAATCCCGGGTGGTGGAGTCGGACCTCTAAGGTGTATTTCTGTCTTAGAGAAATTGAAATTAGAAGGAGATGAAAAAATAGGTATAGATATTGTAAAGAGAGCCTTAGAAGAGCCTGTCCGCCAAATTGCTGAGAACTCAGGTTTAGAAGGTTCAATCGTTATGCAGAAAGTAAAAGGTGAAAAGACGAATATAGGATACGATGTAAACCAGGCGACTTACGTAGATATGATTGAGTCAGGTGTAATTGATCCTACCAAAGTTACCCGAACAGCTCTTCAGAATGCAGCGAGTATTGCTGCTCTACTCCTTACTACCGAAACACTCGTTACCGAGAAACCAGAGAAGGAAAAAACACCTCCTATGCCAGGAGGATATCCTCCTCCCGAATATTGAGGTAGTCTTAAAATTAGTCGATAACTGGGGGTGAAGAGAATCTCTTCACCCTCTTATTTTCTATAGGATTGAAGAGCGCATTTTTCTCTCTAAGAGCCTCTTGGGTTGTTTTTAGTATCTTTTAGACCTCGATGTAGGAAATCCGCAGTCCAAAATTAGCTTTTCTTTATTTTTCCCTTCTAAACCTCTTCTGTAAAGATCTTCAAAGAACTGTTGTCTGCAATCTTAAATTTACTA
>DDKR01000159.1 GCA_002340085.1 Candidatus Omnitrophica bacterium UBA2593 | reverse complement strand
AAAAATCCTTCAGCTCCTAAATTCTAACGATAATTCTTCTATTCTGCCAGAGGTAGGAGATACCAGAGATAGTTGTAAGTATTACGGTTATGAACATCAAAACATAGATCAAGAGATTAAAAAGAACTTTGAGATTCTGGCTCCAGAGTGAAAATTTCATCAATATCTCTCTTAGGACCAAGAATACTAAAATAGAGAGTATTGCTACCATTTGACTTACTGTCTTATGTTTTGCTTGCCTGGAGGCAGAGATCACTTTACCCTTCTCAAAAGCAAATAATCTCAAACCCGTAATTAAGAACTCCCTAGAAACAATGACTATAACCATCCAGAGAGGGATGAGTTGCATCTGAAGGAATCTCAAGAAAGCTCCTAAGACTAAAATCTTATCAGCAACCGGATCTATGAGTTTACCAAAATCAGATACCAAATTAAGTTTCTTTGCAAGCTTTCCATCATAGTAATCTGTAAGTGAGGCGATGATAAATGTAAGGAGAGCAAATAATTTGGGGAGAATTCCTTCATATAAGAGAAAGACTATGAAGACAAAAGTAAGCACAATACGCGAAATCGTTAATCGATTGGGTAAATTCATCTTATGAGATTAAAATCTACTATATGACTTCTCCTAAGAGATCATACTCATAGGTGTCTGTAATCTTTACCTTTATAAATTCACCACAAGATAACTTTCTTTTAGTTCTTATAAAGACGAGACCATCTACCTCTGGTGCATCGAATTCTGATCTTGCTGTATAAAGATCTCTATTTACTTCCTCAACCAAAACATCTATTTCTCTTCCTAAAAAGGACCTGTTGATACTTTCAGAGATTTCTCTCTGTCTTTGCATAATAGTATCGAATCTCTCTAATTTTGTTCTTTTTGGTATCTGAGGGCTGAATTTACAAGCAGCTGTCTTTTCCTCCCGAGAGTATAAAAATACACCTAATCTCTCAAATTTAAATTCAGAGATAAAATCTAAGAGTTCTCCAAATTCAGAGTCCTTTTCTGAAGGAAACCCTATAATTATAGATGTTCTAATAGCTACCTGTGATATCTTTTTCCTTATCTTTTCTAAAAGAGAAATAATCTGTTTTTTAGTGATCTTTCGATTCATAAGTTTTAAGATCCGATCATTTATGTGTTGGATGGGTAAATCTATATACTTACAAATCAGATCCGAATCTCTTATTATATCTAATAACTCATCAGATACATGAGCAGGATGAAGATAAAGGAGCCTAAGCCACCTTATTCTACTTATCTTTTTGATAATATCTTTCAATAGATACTCTAACTTTGATTTACCATATAAGTCTATCCCATAAAGACAGATATCTTGACCGATGAGATTTATCTCTGAGATCTTTTCTTTATCTAAGGATCTTATCTGATCTAATATTGAATCTATAGATCTACTTTTATAAGGGCCGATGAGAGTAGGAATAATACAATAAGAACAGAAATTCGAACATCCCTCAGAGATCTTTATGTAACGGTAATGTCTTGGGGTTAGATAAAAATGGTGAGGATAATTTTGGCCCAAACCGATCTTTCCAACAAATGCATCTACTTCTTTTAGATGTGAGGAAAGTTTTGGACCATAACGCTGAGCCAAACAACCATAGACAATAATCTTCTTTAAACGACCCTTCTTCTTTAATTCTATTAAATCTAAGATTGCCTCAATTGACTCGGTCTTTGCTTCCTTTACAAATGCACATGTATTTAAAATCGCAAACTTTGCTTTGTCTATATCCGTTATAATGTAACCTTTCTGTCTTAGCCTCTCTAAGATGATCTCTGAATCTACCAAATTCCTTGGACATCCTAAACTCAAAATCCCAATTTCTTTCATCTACCAATCGATACACCTTCTTCTGTGATTGAGATTCCTTTTATAACTTGGCCTCTCCTTCCCAGAGGAGATAGAATTTTATCGTTTACCTCTAAAATCACGCCTCCAGCATTTCCTATATCTAATACTATCTCTTTTTCTGCCTGCCAAGATTCAGCCTTTCCTTTCTTTAAGATATTTTGAAAGACAATTTTTGAATCAACTTTAACTTTTATCCAGCAATCTTCTTTTGCTTTTAGAACTATTCTTAATTCTTTCTTTTGAGGAATTTTTTCTTTTAGAATATCTTCTTTTTTTATTTCTGAGGGGGGTATTTGTTTTTTGGTATGAGATACTTTAAGTCTTTTATAGATAGAGACCCCCCGAAAAAAAGAGAAGAATAAGATTAAGATAATCAAAGAAAAAAGAATAATCTTTTTGGTCTTCAGATCGATCTTTAAAGGCACAAAAACTCTTATTCTCTCTGAAGGAGTTTTTGGAGGAGCTTCTTCTTTCTTTTCTGAGATAAGGGTTTCTTCATATTGAGAGATATAATCTTTAGGGTCTAATCCTAAGAATTTACAGTATATCTTTAAGAATCCTTTTATATAAGAAGGGTGATAATCAGAGAATCTGTCTTCTTCTATTGCTCTTAAGATACCTAAACTCAATTTTGTCTCTTTTTTTATCTCCTCAAGAGATATCTTTTTTTCCTGTCGAACTTTTTTAAGATGAGAACCTATCGATTCCATATTGTATATTTTTAAATATTCTGTTTGTTGCTTTTACTAAACCATTCTTCTTTGCTAATAAGTATCTTTCTTGGCTTTGAACCACAGTAAGGACCGATTAGGCCTTCTTCTTCTAAAGAGTCAACGAGACGAGCTGCGCGAGTGTGACCTAAATGTAGACGCCTCTGTAAAATTGATACCGATGCCTGACCAGTCTCCAAGATTATACGAACAGCTTCATCGAAGAGCTCATCTTTCTCTTTTTCTAAGTAGAGGTTACTCTTAGGTTCCTCTAAGAATTCTTCTTCATAGATAGGCAAACTCTGAGAATTGACAAATTTTACTATCTTCTCAATTTCCGTATCGGTGACCAAACTCCCTTGAGCTCTAATGGGCCGAGATTCGCCTGGTTTTAAAAATAACATATCACCTTTTCCTAAGAGTTTGTCTGCACCGTTCATATCTAAGACTGTTCTTGAGTCGACTTTGGAGGCAACTTTGAAGGATATTCTTGCTGGGAAATTTGCTTTGATCACCCCAGTAATTACATCTACTGATGGCCTCTGGGTGGCTAAAACTAAATGTATACCTACTGCTCTAGATAGTTGTGCCAACCTAATAATCGCATTTTCAATCTGATCTCTTGCGACTGTCATAAGATCAGCTAATTCATCGATAATTACTACAATGTAGGGAAGCCTCTCTCTTTTTTCATTATAAGCTTCGATATTTCTCACTGTCTCTTTAGCAAATAACTTATAGCGCTCTTCCATCTCATTTACTAACCAATTCAAGGCAAAACTTATCTTTTTCGTCTCGATCAGTACTGGAGACAGAAGATGGGGTAAGCCATTGAAAGGAGAGAGTTCAACCATCTTTGGATCGATCATTAAAAATTTTACATCAAAAGGTGTGCTTTTGTAAAGGACAGAAGCAA
>DDKR01000108.1 GCA_002340085.1 Candidatus Omnitrophica bacterium UBA2593 | reverse complement strand
TATTGAAGTTAGAAAAACTAAATTTTGTCACTATATCTACTTTCGAAAAACTTAAGTTATTATTTATCAATAAGTTACGATTTTCATCTGTCAAACTTGGGTTGAAGGATAATTTTTAATCTAATTTAAAGTTTAAAGAGAAATCAAATATGACAGCAACTATTATTTTTACTTTAGCATTTTTTTTTATAAGAATGTATAATTTGACCTTTCTCCCCTTAATGCCTGATGCAGCGTACTGGAGTCTTTCTTCTCCAGAAAACTTTGATAAATTCATTGGTATTCCTGTTTCTTGTTTTGGTGGACTTATCCAGCCTTTCTTTGGCTATTTGGTTTTTTTACAAAGAAGATATTCTCTTATCCTGAATATATGGTTCGTGTTCCTGCAGCCATAATCGGTGTAGCTACAGTTATGTTGATTTATAAATTAGCAAAAGAGATGTATGGGAAAAAAAGCAGGATTGATATCTTCACTTTTACTATGTTTTCTCCCTTGGCATGTGATTCAAAGTAGGACCGGGCTTTCGCTAATTCTAACACCTCTCTTTGGATGTTTGATCTTTTTAGCATTGATTAAAGCAATTCATAAAAAGAGTAACTTATGGTTTTTGGCTTCTTGGTTTTTCCTTGGCATAGGTTCATTCTATACCTATCAGGCTTCTCTAACTTTCATTCCAATTTTTCTTACCACATTGTTACTTTTAAGGAAAGAATTAAGTTGGCTTAAACTAAGAACTCTTGTTGGAGGAATAGCAATTTTTATGATATTACTATATCCACTATTACATTTACAAATTTCAGGAAGAGTTGATTATTTAAGCAATTTTTACCGTGACTATCATAAAAATCCATTCATTGGAAATATTGCTCTAAATTTACTTAAAAACAATTGTCCTCTAGCTTTTAAAAGTTTATTTCTCTCTTCAAGTGGAAGAATGTTTCCTGCTCCAGCTTTTCATTATCCTCTACTGATTCATTGGATAACTTTACCTATCATTTTACTCGCTCTGCTTATTTTTCTTAGAAGAAGAGAGGCAGAAGATAAGATTATTTTTATCTGGCTTGGGTTTGGGTTTTTAAGTGGTGTTTCTCTTGTGAGTATTTTTCAAGCAAGGTATATCATTGTAACATTAGTCCCTCTTTTACTCCTAATAGCCAGATCGATTTCTGTAATATTTAGTTCTACTACAAAAATCAATTTTATTAAGCAGAAGTTATTATCATTTAGGAACTTCGATCTTAACGTGGTTGGTCTTTACTGGATTTATCCAATTAGCCAATCACTATATTATAGCTCCGGTCGATTTAGAAGATTGCCGGCGCAATAGTTATGGTTGTAAAGAAGTAGCACTCTTCTTAAGTAGAATCTCTGATATAGAGAATTGCAGGATAGTTTATGATGTGAGTATGTCGGTAGATGCGTATCTTAAGTATTATTATGGTAAGGATACTAAAAGGAGAGTTATTTTCAACACAACCCGCATTTATTATATATTCTGGGCTCCTGAAACTCATACTAAGGAATATTGGGATGGTGCCTTTTGGCGTGGTTACCATTCTTTTAGACAAAAATATCCTGGACAGACGCCTATAAAGACTATTTATTATCCTGGTGGCCTTCCAGCGATTAATATTTTTAAAGTCGAAGAAGCTAATTACAGATAGATTATGAATGTATGTCTTGTTTCTCGGGAATATCCTCTTCAGACTGCTTGGGGTGGGATAGGTAGATATACTTACCTTTTAGCGCATGGTCTAATCAAATTGGGTTGTCAAGTCCATGTTATCTGTCAGAGTTTAGATGTAGATAAAGAATATATCGAAGATAATGTTTTTATACATAGGATTTCTCATCAGACTTTCTTTTATCATAAAGACTTCTTAAAAGAGTTTTGCCTCAGGTTAGAATATAGCTATAGAGTATACCAGAAGTTGAAAGAACTCATCAAAAAATATCACATAGATATCGTTGAAGTACCTAATTTTTCGGCTGAGGGATTTGTATACAGTCTCTTTAAAAAAACTCCTTTAGTTACAAGATTACATACCCATTTTTCAGAAGTAATAGAATTTTCTGAGTGGCAAAAGACATTCGACCGTTACCTAAGTTGTCGGCTTGAGGATTCAGTGATCCTGAAGAGCGATTTGGTAATTTGTTCTACACAAAAGCATAAGGAAGTAATTTTTGATGAAATAGGCTTAGATTCAAAAAATACAGAAATTATACCATTGGGTGTTCCTTTACCTGATTTAAAAGAGAATAACTCTAAACATAACCATCCTTTAACTATCTTATTTGTGGGTAGACTTGAAAAGAGAAAAGGGATTCATATCTTATTTAAAGCGATCCCTCATGTCTTAGAAGAATTTCCTGATACAAAATTTTTAATTATTGGAAGAGATACTTATGTAAGTAAAGATTTTATCTCTTTCAGTGGTAAAGAGGAGGATTCTTCTAAGAAGAAACTCACCGAAAGTATTCCTAAGAAATATCTAAAAAATATTTACCTTTTAGACTATGTAGATAGTAGAACATTATCTCAATATTATTCTTCTTGTGATATCTTTGTTGCTCCTTCTTTATATGAATCTTTTGGGTTTATCTATATTGAGGCAATGTCTTATGCTAAACCAGTCATTGGCTGTGGCGTAGGAGGTGTGCCTGAAATTATAAAAGATGGAGAGGTAGGTATATTGGTTCCTCCCCAAGATCACATTCGACTTGCTGAAGCAATTATCCGTCTCTATAGAAATTCTGCGCTCAGATTAAAATTAGGTGTCAATGCTAGAAGATGTGTAAGAGATAATTTTACAGTGGAATTGATGGCTAAGAGAACATTGTCTGCTTATAAAAAGACACTAAAGAGTAGATGAAGATATTACAAGTAGTCCATGGTTTTCCTCCTCATAATATGGGTGGCGCAGAAATCTACGCTTACAATCTTTCCCGTGAATTAGTCAAGAAACATAAAGTTTCTATCTTTTATAGAATTAATGACCTACATCAAAAAGAATATACGCTAACCCATAGAGACTTTGAAGGATTAGATATCTTTACTGTAAATAATACTTTTAGACTGTATGATTCTTTTAGAGATACTTATAAAAACACCTTGATTGCAGAAAAATTTGCTTCAGTTTTAGAGAGAATTAAACCCGATATAGTCCATATCCAACACTTACTTTACTTAGGTGCACAACTAATTGAAGAGATAAAAAAAAGGAAGATACCAATAGTATTTACTCTCCATGATTATTGGTTATTCTGTCCCCAAGGACAACTATTTAAAGATAATAAGGAAATTTGCGATAGACAAATTCTTTCGGAATGCACAGATTGTATTATTCATCATTTAAGTATTAAGAGACATATCTTTGATGTCTATTATTTTTCTCAGAAGATACTTCCTGCTTCTTTTTTTCAATTATTTAAAAACATTTATCTGGTTTACTGTAGATTCTGTTCTTTAAGGAATGAAACATCCAACTTATTAAATGAAAGGCTTATTTATATAAAGGATATTTGTTCAAAAGTAGACCTATTTATTGCACCTTCTGAATTTCTAAGAAAAAGATTTGTTGAATTTGGTATTCCTGAAGATAAGATTATCTTTCTCTCCTACGGTCTCAACTTAGATAGATTTAAAGATTTTCAGAAAATTCCCTCTACTAAATTAAGATTTGCCTTTATTGCTAATTTACTTCCTGCAAAAGGTGCCCATATATTAATTGAGTGTTTTAATAAGATTAGAGATGAAAATACAGAATTAAAAATTTATGGAAGGGTTGCATCTTACAAGGGTAAATTAGGAAACTATCTAAATTATCTCAAAAAAATAACTAAAAATAAAAATATTAAATTTATGGGTGGTTTTGATAATAGAGAAGTAACAAAGATTTTTAGAGAAATAGATGTATTGATTGCCCCTTCAATATGGTGGGAAGTTTCACCCATCGTTATTATGGAAGCACTTGCTACTAAAACTGTTGTTATTGCCTCAGATATTGGAGGGATACCTGAATCGATAAAAGATGGCATTAATGGATTTCTGTTTAAGCCTAAGGATATCAATGACCTACATAAAAAGATAGATCTAATCATAAAAAATCCTTCCATAATAGAGAAGATAAAACAAAACATTAAACTTCCCAAAAGCATAGAAGAGAATGCCAAAGAAATAGAGAGTTTATATAAAAATTTATTAATCAATACTTAAAATCTCCTGCAATGTTAAAATATTTACCTATAGTTTTATTTACGATTTTATTCTCTTGGATTTCATTTTTTCCACAACCTCTTCAAGGCAAATATCATCTCTTTACAAAGATCTTTCTTGTTTTAGCCTTTATAGGACTTTTGGCAAAAAAACGTACCTCTATATTCAGACGAGATGATCTTTTTTTATGGGGTTTTCTCATAACAATAGGATTAAATGTTCTATTCGCCCAACGGAAGGAAGTAGCATTTAGAACTTATATAGATTTGGCTATACCTATGTTTTTAATTTATTATTTGGCATCAGAAGGTTTTTCTTCTCAGTCTAATTTCAATCTTTTAGCAAAGGTTATATGTATCTTAAGTATCTTGGTGGCTTTGGGAGGAATTTTTGAATCTATATTTAGAGTTAATCCTCTCTATGAATATTTTATAGAGAATCCCTTTTATGAGAGGTATATAATTGGCTTTGTACGACCGATGTCTACTCAGTTTAATCCTGCACCTCTAGGGAGTTATCTGTTAGGAAGTCTTCCATTCAGTTTCTTGTTATTTAAACAAGATAAGTCTTTTTTTAGGTGGTTAGGTATCTTAGGACTAATTTTAAATACAACAGTAATGATTTTGACCTTTTCTCGAAGTGTTTTTTTGGGATTAATTGCGATGATTATACTCTATCTATTCGTTCTAAGGGATTATCGATCGATGGCAATATTTTTCGTTGTTTTATCGATCATCATTTTCATAACATTTTTTTTGCCGTATCCTTTTTGCAGACTAGGAGTAAAATGGATGTTAGGAGAAATGGGTATATTATCATCTTATAGAATAGATCGATGCATTATGGCTTATCACATGATTCAAGATTATCCTTTTGTAGGTTTAGGCTTTCAGCATTTTAGAATCAGATTTTATGAATATTCTCTTCTCCCTTTTAACATTTCTTATGAGTTTATGATTGCTGATAATATGTATTTGACTATTTTGACAGAGACAGGCATCTTCGGGTTTTTAGGTTTTTTTGCATTTATTTTTTTCTTATTTAAGAAAGCATGGAGGAATTTGAGGAGAGAGAGTTTAATTCCGCAAAGGAGATGGCAATTGCTCGTCAGTCTGATGGCTTTGGTGGGTCTGCTTGTTGCTATGGGAGGGTATGAATTATTTTATTGGGCTAATCCATATCTATATTTTTGTGTAATAGTTGGGTGTATAGCTAGTTTTTGCAGAGATAAAAATGAATTTACTACTGTATCTTAAATAAATTCAATGGAAATATAGGTAGTTGGACACTAAATAATGTAAGTTGTTGTTTGAAGTCTCAAAAGGTGATTATTTTGACTATGTGTAATTATTCTCGTACTTAGTTTAGGATATCTGTATAATACTAAAAAAGAACAAAAGAATATGGAATGGCTCCTATTATGAAAATTAGATTAATGCGTCAGATAGATTATTGGATAGGTATACCCTTATGTCTTTTACTTACCATAATAAATTGCATCTTAAGGCTATTCGTTTTTAAGAGAGAAGGAGAAATGATTCCTAAGAAGATTCTCTTTATTAAATTATCTGAGATGGGTGGTATTATCTTGGCTTATTCTTTACTCAATAAGACCCAAGAGGTATATCCTGAGGCAGAAATATTTTTTCTCACTTTCGAAAAAAATAGATCTTTATTTCAAATTCTAAATATTGTCCCATCCAACAATGTTCTGACTATAAGAGAGAACTCAATCCAATCACTCATTTTAGATACTCTAAGAGTAATAAGTAGATTGAGAAAAGAAAGAATAGATATTACTTTTGATTTAGAGTTTTTCTCTCGTTTTACGGCAATACTTACCTATCTGAGCGGTGCAGATAAGAGAATAGGATTTTATCCATATTCTATGGAGGGCTTATACAGAGGCAACCTCTTAACTCATAAAGTCCAATATAATCCTCTTATCCATATAAGTAAATCATATCTATCCCTATTACAGGTAGTAGAGAAAAGAACAAAGTCAACTCCTGAATTAGAAGAAAAGATTGAGAATAGAGAAATCACCTTGCCAAGATTTATTTTCTCTGAGGAGGAAAAAAGGAGAGTGTGGGCTAAATTAAAAGAATTTGGTATTACCGAAGAAGCCAGATTATTTCTTGTCAATTCCGGAGAAGGCAATATCCCTTTGAGGGAGTGGCCTTTAGAGAATTTTATTGACCTTTCTAAATTAATCTTAGAGAATAGTAATGATAGCTTTATCATCATTATAGGAACTCAGAATAGTTTGACTAAAGGAGAGGTAATCTGTAATACCCTTAATAGTAAAAGATGTCTAAATTTAGTTGACAAGACTACTTTAAGAGAATTATTAACTCTTTTTAGTCTATCAGAGGCATTAATTGTTAACGATTGTGGTTTAGCGCATCTAGCATCTTTGACTCCTATAAGGAAATTTATTCTCTTTGGACCCGAAAGCCCTCAAGTTTACTCACCAATCGCAAATAATAGCTGGATGATATTTTCGGGATTGCCTTGTTCTCCATGCTTATCTGCTTTTAATCATAGAGATTCAGCTTGTAGGGATAATTTGTGTCTAAAGATGATTAAACCCCAAGAAGTCTATAATTTAATAGTTACACATTTAAAAGAAAGAATCCTCTAAATTATTTTTTAGAATAGGTATCCTATGCAGAAAAAGATTATTAAATTAGCTGAAGTAATGCTGGTAATCTTTATCTTTGCTTTAGCATTTTTTATAAGATTTTATAATGTAGGATTACTTCCTATCAATCACGATGAGGCTGCAGGAGCATGGGGTTTATTGGAAAATCCAGGACCGGTTAGAATAATTTTTAAGGTCCATACTGCTCTTATATATTTCTTTTTCTATCTGCAGTATCTACAGTATCTTTTATTCACCTGTATACGGGGTTTTAAAATCTCTGGTTTAGATGATCTTATACTTCGTCTACGTTTTTCATCGATCTCTGCTGGAGGAATTACGCTTTTGTTAGTATATATATTAGCAAGATACATGTATGGATGTAAGACCGCTATAATCTCTTCAATTCTGTTATGTTTCTTACCCTGGCATATTATTCAAAGTAGAATTGCAGCACCTGTCAATTACGCTCCCCTTTTTGGATGTCTAATTTTTCTATGTCTATTTAAGGCGAGTCAAACTAAAGGAAAGATATACTCAGGTTTATGGTTTTTACTTTCCTGCCTTTTCTTAAAGGAATCGTTAAAGACACACGGTTCAGCGATACTGTTTATTCTTATATTTCTTGTATTACTGATAACACTAACAAGAAAAATAAACTATCCAATGAAAGCAAGGATAAGACTAATAGCAATTTTAATTACCGCTATATTTATTTTTTCCTTCGCTTGTAATATCATAGCTTTAAAGAATGAATTTTGGCACTCTTTCTTTCGTGGGTACCATAAGAATATCTTTGAAGGCTCTCTATTTTTAAACCTCTGGGGGAATTTTAAAAATAATTTTGGTTCTGGGCTCAATCAGCTCTTCTTTTCATCTGAGGCTTCTCTTTTTCTCTATGGTCGAGCCTTAAAAGCACCTTTATTGATACATCCAGTGATGTTTTTTCTCCTTTTGATATCTTTGGGTTTCACCATTCGACGGAGAACAACCGCAGATAAGATCCTCTTGATTTGGTTGTTTTTAGGTTTCTTGGGTGTTTGCGGAGGTGCAAGTTTTTTTCAAGCCAGATATATTCTCATTATTTTACCTCCTCTATTAATTTTACCGAGTAAATTTATTGCTAAGATCTTTGAAAGATTCTCTCTTTCTCAAAACCTCCATAAGAGGTTGATCCTTTTAATTGGTGGAATACTCCTTTTGGGTGGATTGGTAAATGCTGAGATTATTCAATGGACACATTACTATTACAACGCACCATTTGATTTGACAGAATCTATCCACAACAGTTACGGCTGTAGAGAGGCAGCAGAGTATTTAAGCCAAATCACCGATATCAAAGATTACATAATAATTACCGATGTCAGGATGACAGTTGATGTTTATCTTAATTTTTATCTTTTAAATGAAGGTAAAATAGATAAGTATTGGGATTTCAGAACATATGGTTTTACATCGAAAAAGAAAGGTGAGATCCATGTACTTTGGGCTCCTGAGTCTCGTCATGAAAATTATTGGGAAGGATTATTTAGATGGGCTTATACTTTTTTTAGACAGACTTATCCTGATGAGAAACCAATTAAAGTTATTTACTATCCTACCGGTCAAGCAGTAATTCATATATTTAAGATTGAAGATGGAGATAAAATTAGATAGAATTAATTTAGATGAGAAGTGTAACTTATTTTTATTTGAAACTGCAGGCTTTAGTATGTGGCCATTTTTAAAAGATGGAGAAAAAGTTATAGTTAAAAGGACTTCTATAAGAGATTTAAAGGTTGGTGATATTATTCTCTATCGAGCAGATAACAAGACTATTTGCCATCGCTTGATAAGAAAGGTAATTCAAGGTAAGATTCAAATATTCTATGTACGGGCAGATAATTCTGCACAGATTGAGCCTGTAACCCAAGATATGTTTTTAGGAAAAGTCACAGCTATTATAAAAAATAAAAACATAATTAACCTTTGTACAAAGAGACAGCAGTTCATAAATCATCTCATCGTTATTGTTGCCCCTTGGATTGCCAGAATAGTTAGAATAATTAAGCCATTGTATAGTAAACTTCAAAAAGAATATGACTGATGATAGAGATTGAGATAAAATTCAAAGTAGAAGATCCTATAAAGATATGCAATCTGCTGGTTCGGTGTGGAGCAAAGCAGTATCCTAAAGAAAGAGAGGTAGATTTTTCCTTTGATACTTATGACAGGTTACTTTCTCGACAAGCCAAACTCCTGCGTTTAAGGAAGACAGACAAAGAAACACTTCTCACCTTCAAAGGCCCGATAATTGCTTCACGGTTTAAGAAAAGAGAAGAGATAAATATAAGATTAGATGATTTTAAAAGAACACAGGATTTACTCAACCAAATTGGTTTTGTTGGTTCTTTTACCAAAGAGAAGATCCGTCAAAGGTTTAGTCTTAAAGATACAGAGGTATACCTTGATAGACTTCCCTTCATTGGCTATTATTTAGAGATAGAAGGAAGAGATAAGAATATCTTAAATCTTTCAAAGAGACTCAAATTAGATATGACAGAAGCAATAAAAGAAAGTTATAACCAGCTATTCAATCTATTTTGTATCATTAATCAGGAAAAGATTAAAAAGTTCAAGAAGAAATTGGAATTCAGCTTTAAATGTGAAAGAGAATTTAAAAGATCTATAAATAAATAGTTTTGTGGTGATGGATAATATATTTTTAATTGAAGATCATGATGAAGCATTAAAGATCTGGAGACAAAGTAAAGTCAAAGGTTTAGATCTTGTGCATATCGATGCTCACATTGACTTTGGCTTTCATTCAGCAAGGCCAATAGAAGAAGTGGTTAAAAGAGCAAAGAGTTTAAAAGAATTAAAGAGAAATTTAGAGCGTAGCTTAGTTTTCATGCGTTATGAGAAAGACTTTGACAAACAGACCAATATTGGAAACTATATTTATCCTGCAATGGAAGAAGGAATAGTCAAAGACTTCTACTGGATTATTCCCGGAGGACTAAAAGAGTTCAAGGGATCTATCAAGCTTATAAAAGGAATACTCAGGAACCTTGCCAAACAATCAAATTACACATTGTGTTCTTTAAACTTTGAGTTAAAAGATGGCTTAATTTCAGCTGACCTTTTTGGAAGAAAGTTTATTATTTGTATATTAGAAAAATTACCCTATTTAAGACAAAAAATCTTACTCGATATCGACACCGACTTCTTAGTCATTGATTGCTTAGAGAATGCTATAAATACTACAAAAATAGGTAAAAGAAAACTTGAGATTCCAGCCAGAGATTTAGTAGAGCATCTTAAAAAGAAGATAGAGCAACCTGAAATCATTACAATCTCTTATTCAGTAAATGATGGTTATACACCTATAAGATATAAACACTTAGGTGATGAGATAGCTTATCATTTTTCTCCTCCCAAATTTGGAGAGCGATTCAAAAGATCTAAACAGACAGCAGAATACTTTGACCTCTTCCTCTCTACAGGTAAAAAGGAATATTACCAGAAGGCAATAAAATTAGATCCTTCTTACAGAGCTCGAGATAATAATTTTGGCTTTCTTTACTTTTCTTTGAGAAAATTTTCTCTTGCTCAAGCTGAATTCTCAAAAGTCTTAAAAGTAGATCCTAAAAATTCAGCCTGCCTCTTAGGTTTAGGTAATATTTTCTTAGAGAAAAAGGATTTTAAAAGAGCAAAGAGGTATTTTCTTTTAGCCTTAAATTCATCAGATAATCCTCTATTTAAAGAGACAAATATTCAAAGTCTGTTAGGATTAGGAAGAGCAGAATTTAATCTAAAGAATTTTAAAAAGGCTAAAAAACTACTCCTTCACTATCAGTCCTTTAAACCCTTACAGCCCCAGAGTTACTACCTCTTAGGTAGGATTAAAGAATTTGAAAAAGATTTCTATCAGGCAGCAGATCTTTATCAGAAGACAATCAATTTAGGATATGACTCTATAGAATTAATCTTCCGACTTTTGAAGATCTCTCCTCATCTTAAAGAGAAAGATGGTATAATCAAACTCGTAACCAAAAAATATAAAGAATTCAAAAAGAGATTTCTAAGAGCAAGGAGATTAAGCTTGGAGAAAGGTAAGAAGATTAAAGGTCTAAAAGGCCTACAGAATAAGCTCTTAAGTTTAGAAAAAAGACTTACTCAATATAATGCAAAATTCAGTAAACAAAAAAAGTAGCACTATAACCTATAATCTAACAGAAAAGATGTAAATTAAT
>DDKR01000059.1 GCA_002340085.1 Candidatus Omnitrophica bacterium UBA2593 | reverse complement strand
AACTTTATTGCTTCAGAGGCCCTATTTCTTTTTAAACTCCCTACAACCCTAGATAAAAAATCTTGAGTATTTATCTTTATACGATTTAAGTACCATAATTTTTCAATAATAATGGCTAAGGAAAGCACAGAGCAGAACAATATCGGCCACATTATAGGTCCTCCAGCAAAAAATATCTTTAAAAGTGCCATTTTAATATCTTATGTCTTTATAGTTATTCTGTATTTTTACAGTTGTAATCTCCTCTAATCTCTCTTCAGCAAATCTTGCTTCTCCCACATCTAAATCTAAAATTTTTCTATAGATATCTTCTGCTTCAGTCCAACTTTCTCTATTCTCATAGATCTTGGCAACCCTCAACAAAGCCTTGACACCATAGGAAGAATCTTTAGATACCTTCTGATATTCAGAAATCGCCTCATTGAATCTTTTTTGTTCTTCAAAAATTTCTGCTACCTGAAACTGCCATCGAGAGATCTCCTCAATTGAACTACTTAATTCTATAGCTCTCCTAAAAGAAGATATTGCAAGTTCAAATTCTCTTAAGTTTTTATAAACTGAAGCAATCTCAGGTAAAATGGAAATTTCTAAATCTTTATTCTGTTCTTTTGCTCTCAAAAGTAGATCTTTTGCTCTAAGATAATCTCTTCTTTCCAGATATATTCTGCCTAACATGTAATATGCAAAAGTAGTAATTTGACTTTCTGGGTGATTAGAAATTAGAGTATTAAGATATCTTTCTGCTAAATCAAAATTCCTTTCTCTATAGTAATAATCAGCAAGCCAATATAGGACATCTTGAATTATTTGAGAGTTTGGATACTTTGTACGTAAATTCTTAAATCTACTTAAAGCTTCATTAATCTTTCCCATTCTAAAAAAACAATCAGAGATATAAAATTCTATCTCCGGTATTAATTCCTCATTTTCATTTGGATCCATATTTGTTAGAATATTCTGTAAGATTAAAACCGCTTCTCTATATTCGTTTAAATTGTATAGACAGATACCTTTTAAGTATGCAGCTATTAGATGAATTGAAGACTCCGAAGAAACCTTAGAAAACTCTTCTTTTGCCTCTCCAAATTTCTTCTCCTTTAAAAGACAGAGCCCCAATCCATAATGGACTCTATCTAAATCTCCATTCTGAAAAATTTCCTTTATCTGATAATAAGTCTCTTTCGCCTCCAAATACATATCCATATTACATAGGGCTTCAGTCATACCCAAATAAGCTTGAAGAAGTAGATCTCGGTCTTCACATTCTTCTATTAGTTCTTTAAATTCTTTGTAAGCAGCTTGATCCTGATTTAACTTCAGATACACAAACCCTATACCTAATCGAGCTAACTCTTTGAGTTTTCGGTCATTAGAAGAATTTAACACTTTCTCATAGTCGGATACCGCCTCAGAATAATTACCGAGATAAAATAACGCTTCTGCCCTATAGAGAAATAAAAGATATTTTTCTATTGGTTCACCAAATTCAGCAAGATACGAATCGATACTCTCTTTAAGTTCTGAATAATCTTTAAGGTTATACAGACACTCAATGACTTTAAGCCGAATATCTCGGGTTAATCTTTCCTGCGGGAATTTCTTTAAAAATTTTTGGAAAATATCAAGTGCTTCTTTAAAATTACCCTCAGAAAATAAAATCCAACCTAAAGAATAGAGGCTAAATATAGAATGTTGTGAATCAGGAAAGTCCCTGATTATCTTAAAATAGCATTCTTTTGCTTTATCTGTCAGACTCTCTTTAAGATAACATTCAGCCATCCAATAAAAGAGTGCGTCTCTAACTTGTTGACTTTGGGGAATCTCTAAGATTTCTTGGAATTTTTCTAAAGCCTGATTGTATTTAGCTTGATGAAAATAGCATTCAGCAATCAAGAATTGTGCTTCTAAGTGGGAAGAATTTGTCTTTGAAAATTTCTCTAAGTAATCCAAACTTACCTCATAACAACCTCTTCGAAATGCTTCTTTAGCGATAGGAAAATAATCTTCCTCTCCAAAAGTCTTAGAAGAAAAGATACAGAAAAATAGAAGAAAGATACAGAATAAAATTTTAAACCCTAATTTTTGCATTTTATCTTAATATATCAATATATCACTCTGAGATTAATCCTGCAATATTTTTTTAAGATAAATTCCGGTATAAGAACTATCTTTATTTGCTACATCTTCAGGCGAACCACAAGCAACAATTTCTCCCCCTTCTTCTCCTCCCTCAGGTCCTAAATCAATTATGTGATCAGCACATTTTATCACTTCTAAGTTATGCTCAATGACTACAACTGTGTTTCCTCTATCTACTAATCTCTGCAAGACATCTAAGAGTTTCTCTACATCGGCAAAGTGTAAACCAGTCGTAGGTTCATCTAAAATGTATAAGGTTTCCCCTGTCTGCCTCTTGCAAAGTTGCTCGGCTAATTTTACTCTTTGGGCTTCCCCACCGGACAAAGTAGTTGCAGGTTGACCTAATTGAATATAACCTAAACCAACATCATTCAATGTCTCCAAGATATTTTTGATCTTTGGGATGTTTTCAAAGAGTGATAATGTCTCTTCTACTGTCATCTCCAAGACATCAGAGATCGATCTTCCTTTGTATCTTACTTCTAATGTCTGTTCATTGAAACGCTTTCCTTTACAGATATCACATCTCACATAGACATCGGGCAGAAAATGCATCTCTATTTTCTTTATCCCTTCTCCTAAACAAGCCTCACACCTTCCTCCTTTTACATTGAAAGAAAACCTTCCGGGTTTATATCCGCGAATCCTTGCTTCAGAAAGCTTGCTGAATAACTCTCTTATCGGAGAAAATACACCGGTGTAGGTGGCAGGATTTGATCTAGGAGTTCTTCCAATAGGAGATTGATCTACGACGATGACTTTATCGATATATCCTATTCCTAAAATCCTATCATGGGCACCAGGTTTTTCTTTTGACCGATATAATTTTTGAGCTAATCCCCTATGCAAAATCTCATCGATCAGAGTCGACTTCCCTGAACCAGATACCCCAGTTATACAAACGAATAACCCCAAAGGTATCTTCACATTGATATTCTTTAAATTATGTTGGCGCGCTCCAATTATCTCTAAAAATCTCTCATTTTGTTTTCTCCTTCCTTTAGGAATTTTTATCTTCATCTCTTTAACTAAGAATTTTGCCGTTAAAGATTCTTTACATTCTAATAGTCTTTCCAGTGGTCCAGAAAAGATGACTTTACCACCATTTCTTCCTGCACCCGGTCCTAAATCGACAATAAAATCTGCAGATCTTATGGTAGTCTCATCATGCTCAACTACAATCAATGTATTTCCTAAGTCTCTCAATGTCTTCAATGTCTGAATTAACCTTCGATTATCTCTTTGATGTAAACCAATAGAGGGTTCATCTAAGATGTAAACTACACCAACTAAGCCTGAACCAACTTGAGTAGCTAATCTTATTCTTTGAGCTTCTCCTCCGGATAAGCTTTGAGATTTTCTATCTAAGGTGAGATAATCTAATCCTACATCAACACAGAACTGTAATCTCTGTTTAATCTCCTTTAATATCTGATGAGAGATTACTTCTTCTTTTTCAGTTAATTTTAAATCTTCAAAAAAATCTCTTGCCTCCTTAATTGACATCTTCGTTATATCCCAGATATTCTTTTCAGCAATCTTTACTGACAAACTCTCTTTTTTTAACCTTGCGCCTCCACATGCAGGACAGGGTAATGCTGACATGAATCTGGAGATCTCTTCCTTTAAGTAATCTGATTTTGTCTGGTGGAATAATCTCTCCAAATGAGGAATAACCCCTTCAAATTCTCTTCCCCATATAATCTCTTCTGAACCATAGAGAATCTTTCTCTGTATCTCTTTATTTAACTTCTTAAAAGGTATATCTAAGTTGAAACCGACCTCTGAGGCAAATTCTCTTAAGAGTCCCCGATAGTAAAGCATATAACCTCGAGGCCCTCTTCTCCAAGGTTCAATTGCTTCAATCACAGGTTTGTCTTTGTCTGGGATGACTAAATCCGGATCGAATTCAAATTTTGTCCCTAAGCCATTACAAGCCTGACATGCTCCATAAGGAGAGTTAAAAGAGAATACTCTGGGTTCAACCTCTGAATAACTTATCCCACAATCAAGACAAGCATACAATTCACTAAAAACTGTCTCTTCTTTCTTCTCAGGAAAACTTATAATTACAATTCCCTTTCCTACTTTTAAGGCTGTCTCTACTGAATCGGTTAACCGTGATTTTATTTCAGGTTTAATAGTCAGTCTATCTACAACTACCTCAATATTATGGATCTTATACTTATCTAATTTTACTTCTTGTCCGATTTCATAGATTTTACCATCTATTCTTGCTCTTACAAATCCTGCTTTTTGAATCTGTTTTAAGATATCCCTGTATTCTCCCTTTCTCCCTCTTACCAAAGGTGCCAATATTTCGATCTTTTTTGAATCTTCTGATAAAGAAAAAATTTGGTTGACTATTTCCTGTGAGCTCTGTCTTTGAATTAACCTGTCACATTTATAACAATAGACTTTACCGATTCTGGCAAATAATAACCTCAGATAATCATAGATCTCAGTTTGGGTACCTACTGTAGATCTTGGATTTCCTCCTGCAGTCCTCTGCTCAATCGATATCGCAGGAGACAAACCCTCAATGTATTCGACATCTGGCTTTTGTAATTGCTCTAAGAACTGTCTGGCATAAGAAGATAGGCTTTCTACATATCTGCGTTGTCCTTCAGCATAGATCGTATCAAAAGCCAAAGAAGACTTACCCGATCCTGAGATTCCAGTAATGACAATGAGTCTATTCCGAGGTAACTTCAAATCGATATTCTTTAAATTATGTTCCTTTGCTCCCCGAATTAAAATATGATCCTTTATCTCCATTTAATTTAGCAGCTTAAGTAGCACTCATTTACTTATTATTGAAAACCGTAGAAGTAAAGAAAGGACTTTGGAATTGCATCTACTTGATTTTAAAGAAGTTACGTTCCCCCTTTTTAACATTATTTATGCGGAAATCAGTAAGAGCTGTAGTCAGTTATCCTTTATTTATTTCTCTTCTAACGTCCTGATCACCCAAAGG
>DDKR01000117.1 GCA_002340085.1 Candidatus Omnitrophica bacterium UBA2593 | reverse complement strand
TTTTTACTCTCTTTATTAAATCAGATTTGATATTGGATTCTTCTAAAATCTTAAGGGTTTGGATGCAACCACGTATCTCTACATTTGACTCAATGAACCTTTTGATCATTATAGGTAAAAACTTCTTAGCAATTTCTTTATGGACAAGCATAGATTCAGCAGCATTACAAGTTGCTGGCCTTTGAGTCTTAGCATTAAAACAGATTTCTTCTGCCACCTTCATATTACAAGTTTTATCTATATATACATGGCATACTCCTTTATAATGCTTGATTACGGGAATTCGAGATTTTCTTGTAATTAAATTGATCAAACTTTCACCACCTCGAGGAATGATTAAATCAATATATTCAGATAATTTAAGTAAGATGTCTATGGTTTTTCTGTCAGTCGTTCTAATTATATTTATAGAACCTTGGGATAACTGATAATAATCACAGACTCCTTTTAAGACATCAAATATTGCAATATTAGAATTTATAGCTTCTGAACCTCCTCTTAAAATTAGAGAATTTGAAGATTTTAGGCAAAGACCGATGCAATCAGAGGTAACATTAGGCCTAGATTCATAGATTATCCCAATCACCCCAATTGGTACCCTTACTTTTTTAATTAAGAATCCAGAAGGAGCCCTCCAAGAGTTTATAAGTTTACCTATAGGATCAGAGAGTCTTTCTATCTGCTTTAAAGATTCGACCATCTCAAATAATCTCTTCTCATTTAGAGTCAACCTATCTATGAATGCTTTTGGTAGTGATTTCTTTTCTGCTTCCCTTATATCTTTTCTATTCTCTTTTAAAATATGATCCTTCTTTTCAATTAAAGCTTTTGCCATATCCTTTAATATCTTATTTTTCTTCTCTGTGGGAACTAATCCCAATTTATAACTTGCCTCTTTTGCTCTCCTTGCAATCTCTATAATCTCTTCTCTAAATTCCATCTCAAAGACCCCACTCTTTAAGTATCCGATAAGAATCGACGAAAGGAGGTCTGTCTCCTATTATTTGAGATCTTTTATCTTCCACTGTTACTATTGTTAAGAATGACTAAGTTATCCCGGTGTATGACTTCTTGCGGGTATTTCTTTCCTTTTATCCTCCTAACCTTATCACTCGAAAACCTCACTCTACCTCTACCAAAGTCTCTGAATCCAGAGTCTAAAATACTTACTACATCGTTCCTTTCAAACTTACCAGAGACATCAGTTACCCCTACTGAAAGTAGACTCTTTCCCTTCAACAGGGCTTCTTTTGCTCCGTCATCAACAAAGATCTTTCCTTTTGACTTAGAGCCAAAAGCGATCCAACGCTTCTTTGCTAAAAGCCTTTTCTTCTTTGGTAAGAATAAGGTTCCTTTTCTTTCTTTAATTGCTCTTAAAAGGTAGAGTTCTTTTTTTCCATTGGTAATTATACAAGGAATTCCTGAATCGGTCGCAATCTTTGCCGCCTCTATCTTTGTAGACATACCTCCCACAGAGACATCTTTCTTTACCCTGTAGGTTAAGCTTTGTATGACTGGTGTAATTTCTTCCACCAAGTCAATATACCTCTTCTCTTTCAGATCGTATAGTCCATCTATATCAGATAGAATCACCAATAGATCCGATTCAGTAAGGTTTGCAACTAAAGCAGACAGTTTGTCATTATCTCCAAATCTTATCTCATCGGTTGAGACTGTGTCATTCTCGTTTATAATAGGAATCACCTTGTATCTAAATAAAGTAAAGATAGTCTCTTTTGCATTCAAGTATCTAAGTCTGTTATCAAAATCTTCCCAGGTAAGGAGTATCTGAGAAACGATTATATCTTCTTTTTTAAAAAGTTCAGAGTAAATTTTCATGAGTTGATTCTGTCCAACAGCTGCGGCTGCCTGTAAGTCAGAAAGCGAAGTCGGTCTCTTCTTCAATCCCAAAATGGACATCCCACAGGCAATGGCTCCAGAAGTAACTAAAATGACCTCTCTTTCTTCCTTCATTAAAGAACTTATCTGACTGACTATAAAGTTTAAGATTTTGAAGTCTAATTTATTCTCTGATGCAATAACACTAGCCCCTACTTTTACTGTGATTCTTCTATAGCCTTCTTCTAACTGCCTCAATTAACTCCTCCAATCCCCTTTTTTTTAAAGCCGAAATACAGATGATAGGTCTGTTTATTTTTTCTTTAAATTTTTTTAAATTCTCATAAGCACCTTCTAGATCCATCTTATTTGCAACGATGATCTGATCTTTCTTAGCTAAATCTTTACTATAGAAAGATAATTCTTTGTTGAGGATTCTATAATCTTCTATAGGAGATCTATCTTGGCTTCTTGCCATATCGATTAAATGTATAAGAATCCTATTTCTTTCTATATGCCTTAGGAATCTAAGACCTAATCCTTTGCCCTCATGAGAACCAGAGATTATACCGGGAATATCAGCTATAGAAAAGGAGAAATCTTCATTTTGGACAACCCCTAAAACAGGCGCCTTGGTAGTAAAAGGATAATCTGCTATCTTTGGATGAGCATTGGAGATAGCTGAGATCAATGTAGATTTTCCTGTATTGGGAAATCCAATAATACCTACATCGGCAATCAATCTTAGATCTAAGAGTAATTCTCTCTCTTGGCCTTCTTGACCACTCTCAGCATCTTTCTTATGCCTATTTCCTCCTCCACCTCTTCCACCTTTAGCTACTACGACATCTTGAGTCTCTCTGTCTAAATCTCTTAAAACACAGTCTATCCCTATATCCTTCACAACCGTTCCTATAGGGACATCTATGATAAGATCTTTACCATCTCTTCCTTTTTTCTTTTTGCCCGAACCATTTTTACCATCTTCTGCTTTAAAGTGTCTTTTGAATTGAAAGTCATAGAGGGTAAGGAGATTCTTATCTGCTCTAATTATGATATCTCCTCCTTTTCCTCCATCTCCTCCATCAGGGATCTTTTTGCGTGTAAGCTTATCTTGGTAAAAACTCTGACAACCATCTCCTCCTTTACCTGCAATAACTTTTATCTTTACCTGATCTATAAAGCCTACACTCATCTTTAAAAATGCTACGATGAACTCACAATCTCTTCTATCTTCAATCTCGTCAATAATTGCCTGTGACCTTTTTTCCAGTGAGATGATTTTCTTCTCCTGTATTTATAAGAGATGATTTTTCTGCCTTTGAAGTGCCTTAAGACTTCTACTTTTACCTTTACCTCTCTAAGATAGGGTCTTCCCACTAAAAGATCTTTACCATCAGAGAATAGAAGGACTTTATCTAAAGTAAACTTTTTCCCTTCCTCTTCATCCAATCTTTCCACATCGATCTGATCTCCTACCGATATCTTATATTGCTTTGAACCTACCTCAACTATAGCATACATCAGAATTCCTCCTCTCAAAGAAATTTAAGAGAATTATAGCATCTGTGGGTTTAGAGGTCAATTAAGATATTTTGAAATCTTCTGGATGGAAGGTAGAATTCTCTTTTATCTCTATCTTGACAAAATATCTTCTCTGGAGTTCTAAAAGTGTTCTTCTTTCTGTAACTAAGAGTTCCTTTGCTATATCGGGATGAAGGATAAGTTCAATTCTATCTTTATGGTAGCTAAAGAGTCTTTTCCTTAGTTCTCTTAAGATACTTACAGCTATTGTAGAATGAGATTTTATCTTTCCTTTTCCTTGACAACAAGGACACGTCCGATAAGAAACTGCTTCTGTGCTCTTGTAGATCCTTTCACGGGTCATCTCTACAAGACCAAATTTAGAAATCCCTAAAACTTCAGTTTTGGCCCGATCTTCAGAGAGCTTTAATTTTAACTTCTGCAGAACCTCTAACCGATGAGATTCTTCTTGCATATCGATAAAATCGATGACGATTATTCCACCTAAGTTTCTCAATTTCAATTCTCGAGGAATTATTTCTGCTGCTTCCAGATTCACCCTAAATGCTGTCTCCTCAGACGAAAAGCGCCTCTCCTTAAATCTACCTGAATTTACATCGATTACGACTAGACCCTCTGTAGATTCAATCACTAAATATGCACCTGATTTTAATTCAACTCTTCTCTGATAGATCTCTTCAATTTGATTAATAATCCTTTTATATTCAAATAAAGGTTTTTCGTCTTGGTAGAATTCCAATCTTTTTATCAACCTCTCAGAATATATGTCTCTTAAAAACTTTCTAATCCTCAAAAATTCTTCTTTTGAATCACAAATTACTCTCTTTATATCCTCAGTAAAGTAGTCCCGAATGACTCTCAAAATTAAATCATACTCCTTATAGATCAATAAAGGGGCTCTCTTCCTATGAGAAGTTTTTCTAATTCTATGCCATAATCTTAAGAGAAATTTTGCATCAGATAAAAGCTCTCTCTTACCTTTATCTGTAGCTGCTGTACGGATAATAAAGCCTATACTCTTAGGTAAATTCAATTCCTCTAAGATTCCTTTCAATCTTTCCCTTTCTTTTTGATCTTCGATACGTCGAGATACACCTATCTGAAGATCAAAGGGCATAAGTACAAGGTATCTTCCAGCTAAACTTATATGTGTTGAGAGGCGTGGTCCTTTCGTTCCAAAGGCTTCTTTTGCTACCTGAACTATTATCTCTTGCCCTTTCTTTAATTCTGCAGGACCAAATTGTATCTCTACAGGTTCAATCAGTGAAGGTGTTTCTTCCAAATATAAGAATCCTTTTTTATCTTGGCCAATATCTACAAAACAGGCATTTATAGAAGGGGTGATCTCTTCAATCTTTCCTTTGTAGATATTTCCTACAATTGAGCCTTCTGATCTTTCAATATAAAACTCAACTAACTTATCATCCTCAGTTATAGCTACTCTCTTATCTCTGGCTAAAACTTCAATTAATATCTCTTTTTCCATTCCTAATTTGGGTTATAGAGTTATTGTGTTATAGGATTATAGCGTTGCTTTTTCATTTACCATTAATGTAGCCGCTTACCAGTAAATACCAAGCACTTAGCACCATTATAGCATTTTGATGAAATTACCGATAAGCTATTTGAATTTGGTTACAGATTAGATAAAAAAGGCGGAATTCTCCGCCTAAAAATTGTTTTAAGTTACTAAAGAATAGTAAGAATTATTTTTCTTGACCTTTTCCTTTTTTAAGAAGCTTTACTTAATCTTCTAATCTCTCTTCTAATCTTTTGATCTCTTCAGGTGAGAATTCTCCTTCTTTTGCTACACGAGCGGTAATAAAGATCAAAAGGTCTATCTTACCTATATCTATGGTTTTTCTCTGAAATAATAGACCCAAAATGGGTATATCTTTTAGAATAGGAATACCAATTACCCCTTTACTCTTTACATCCTTTAATAAACCTCCAATGACTACTGTTTCACCATCTTTCATTAAGATCTGTGTCTCTGCTTCTCGGGTTATAATTATAGGATATTCAGCGAGTGTCTCACCATCTGCACTTCTAGCTTTTACTGTCTCTGTATAGGAAGTAATTGCTGGATGAATAATAAGATTTATAGAATCTTCTCCTGCAACCTGAGGGACGACATTGAACTGAATACCGATATCTTGATACCGATCGAATTCTTGACCTACAAATCTTCCTTCTGCACTGATTATTGATTTAAGAAAAGGGAACTTCGTACCTACGAGTATAGATGCTTCCTGATTATTCAAGGT
>DDKR01000052.1 GCA_002340085.1 Candidatus Omnitrophica bacterium UBA2593 | reverse complement strand
AAAAAAGACTTAAAATAGAGGGAAGAAAAGTCAAAATTTTCTCTTCATAGTTTTTCTTCACCTAACGAAGAAAGCGTTTTCTCAAAACCCCTTTTTCCCTCTTGACAATAGCCAGTTTAGATGGTATACTTACATTAGAAGGTAGATTGTTACTTATTTTTTTGAAGACTTTTTAAAACTTATTGGGATTTAGAGGTTTCGCTTAAGGATAAATCTTATTGATTTACTTGAAGTTATAAAAATTTGACTCTGATAAAACTATAAGTTATATTTCTGTAGATTTTAAAAGAGATTTAAGAGAGCGGCATCCTCTGTTTGGAGGTTGACAGAGGAACCACGGAAATTTAAGCCGGACTGAAAAAAAAGGGCCAGTTCGGCTTTTTTTATTATTGACAAATTTTTAAAAATGTTGTATGCTTTTCTTTAAAAAGAGATGAAAAAAGATAATATCTTGAGATTAATACTCCACATTATTCTTCTCTTAGGGATACCGGCAAAAGTCTTCGCTGCATTCTCCCTTTCGGTCTCACCCTATGAAGGAGGTTATGATTTAAGGTATGGAAAGGTTAGTATGACTTCAGGTAAGGAAGTAGTAGTCTCAATTACTTCTGATATTGGAAAGCAGTATCGATTAATCCAAAATCTTTTAGAACCTCTAACTAGCGTTGAAGGAATTACTATTCCTCAGAACAATTTCAGAATATACGCCGTTAGAGGAACAAATAAATATGGGTTCTTACATGTAGAACAGGAAATACCAGCATCTCTAGACAGAACTATCCTTTATACCTCCAACACTCAAGGCCTATCTGATTCTTTTACCTTAGTCTATGTTCTAGATCCTTTGAATCTACAGGCTGGTTCCTATCGGGGAAGAATCGGTTTTATCTTAGAATCCTCCGACGCACTCCAAGCTCCAGTAAGTATAGTACTTAATGTCTATGCTGAAGTAGAAGCAGAGGTAGCTATTGAATTTACTTCTGTAACTGGAACAAAGAGGATAGAAATGGAGACACAAAGAGAGGAAAAATCTTCCTTTGATCTTTTGGTAGATATCAGAGGAAATTTGGGAAGCCAATTTAGAATAATCCAAAATATATCTGAACCTCTAACTTCTACAGAGGGAGATGAACTTCCTTTGGAAGTAGTAAATTTTTTCCTCCAAGGGGTAAAAAAAGGATCTGGACCTATCAAACCTTTAGCTTTATCTAATAAGACAGAGACTTACCTCTCCTCTTTGACAGGAGAAGCAGAGAACTTCGTCGTCACCTATTCATTAGGAAATTTAGAAGGACAAAAAGAAGGTAGATACAAGACTAATATAAGGTATTTCTTAGAGGGCGCTCCTCCCACAAAAATAAAGCTTCTAGATACGTTTTCTCTGGAGGTGTTTAATCAACGCATTTTTGATCTTACCGTCACTCCGGAGTTAGGAGGGATAATCAGATTTTCTGACCTAAGGCCCCTACAACCACCAAGGACTCAGGAAGTAATTATTGAAATAAAGACGAATACCAGAAGGCCTTATCAGATAAGTCAGAATGTAATCTCAGAATTTATCGATAAAGAGGGGAACATAATTCCTCAAGGATATTTTAAGTTGAGTACAGCCTCATTAGACACAAAAGGAGTACTTAAGTATCTTAAAAGTACAGAGGTAAGGAAAGGTGAAATGGTCTTATTTATTTCAGATAAAGAAGGAACTTCTGATAAATTCAAAATTATCTACGAATTGAATATACCTTTAGATGTAAAAGCAGGAGACTACTCTACACAGATTGTCTATTCGATCCTAGAGATTTAAAGAAAGGAGGTGAAAGAAGATGTGGAGGACTTTAATGGTGACGGTTTGTCTTCTCCTGGTAGGTTCTTTGAGTTGGGCACGTACATCAGTAAATATTTCAGCTGAAGCCAGAGTTCCTGACCTTCCTCCTCAGATTACAGTGATATTACTTAAGTCTCCTGAGTGGGGATTTGATAAGGAAAAAGGACCATGGGAAGGGAGTACTAGGGAACTCGCGATGGGCTTTGGAGAGCTCGGCTATACATTGAAGGATGGAACTGATGCAGGATTATGGTTCAGCAAATATAGCTTTTGTGCGGTTATCTACACCAAACCTTTTGGTAAGCCCTATGAGATAAGGAGTACTGCTTCTCTTTCTGGACCAGGCGTTCTACCTACAGGTTGTTTTGGCTTGGTACCACACTATGCTGAAGAAGATGTGTGGGAATATCCAGATGGTACAAGGATAAAACAAGGTCCAATGCCTCCAGGTGCAGCATTAGGACCCCCAGGACCGGCGAAAGGAACAAGACTCATCTACTCCTCAGAACCAGGGAACGGGACAGCAAGGATTATTCAAGCTTACTACTCTATTCCACCATATAAGGAAAAAGGGGAGACTGACTTCCCTGGGTTTGAACCCATAACTTTAGATCAAAGACCAGGAGCTTACACCGGAACAGTAACAATTACTATAACTCCGAAGTAGATAGAAGCTAAAAGAGGTTGGAGACTTACCCATAAGGAGAGGGCCACTCCTTTGAGGTAAGGATTTCTGGAGGAAAAAGGGGAGGTTTTTGTGAAATTGAGGAGGATTTCACTTTTTTTAATAAGCGGGATTTATATTTTTTCATCTATTAATTCTATTTTGGCTCACGAAGTCATTCATCTTGATCAGGCTAAGATAAGACTGAGTATTTCACCAGGTGAGAAAAAGACAGGACAAATCAGAATCACCAATCCTTCAAACCAAACAAAAGAAATAAGAGTATATTTAGAAGACTGGTATTATCTCCCTCCTTTCGATGGCTCAAAGGAATTTAGGCCTCTAGGAACTCTCCCAAATTCCTGTTCAACTTGGATAAGTTTTTTTCCTTCTGTATTTAAAATTCCTCCCTTAGAAAGACAAACTTTAAGTTATACAGTCGACGTTCCAGAAAATGCCGAAGGTAGCTATCACTCAGTGTTGTTCTTTGAGGAATTACTAGGAAAACCAGAGTTGAAAGAAGGTATCGGTGTGGGAGTAGCTGTGAGAATAGGTCTCTTGTTTTATATTGAATCACAAGGAAGAATTTTAAGGAAGTTAAAATTGGAGGAGATCTCTGTAGAAAGAGAAGGTGATCTCTTAGAGGTAAAAGCAGATCTTATAAACATAGGAAATGCGGATGTGACTGCAAAGGGCAACTTTCATATCATCGATAAAAAAGGGATAGTCTATGCAAGGGGTGAATTTAATGATATCTATACTTTACCTAAAGATAGAGCTAAAATATCTTCGAAATCAAAAGGAACCTTAAAAAAGGATATCTATGATTTAGTTATTACTTTGCCATTTGAAGAAGGTGGAGTTGAAGTTTTTGAAGTAAAGATTGATATAGATTCTAAAGGTAAGATCATTAAAATATTGACAGAGTCTTAAAAGATGTCTCTTAGGAAATTATTCAATATTCTTTTAATCTTGTGTCTTCTTTGTAATCTCTGCCCAGACATCTTTGCTCAATACAGCTTGATTCAGGATTTTTTATGTGAATTAGGTCAAAGGTATTACCTTCAAGGAAGATATGATCTTGCATTAGACGAGTTTAAAAAAGCGCTCCTTCTCAATCCGAATTTAAAGATAGCTGAGGAGTTCATAGAGAAGATACAAAGAGAAAAGGCATCATTACTTGAAATTCCTCTTATACCAATATTGCCTGAAGAAGAGAAGGTAGTTTTACCTAGGGAGGAAATAATAAAAAGAGCATTAGAAGAACTTGAAGTACTACCTAAAATTCCACCACCACCTGAGGTTAAGATTCCACCACCTGAGGTTAAGATTCCTACACCACCCATAGTTTTAGAAACCATAGTCTTAGATGAAAGAATATTAGCTACACAGCCAGAGACAAAATTAGAGATAGAATTAACCAAGAGTATAATAATTTCTGGTGAAGCAATCTCACATTGGTTAATTACAAAAGAAAACATCATCTCTGTAGAGAGAGTATCTTTAAGTGAAATAAGGGTTACCGGAGATAATTTCGGGATCACCCATCTCCATATTTGGGATAAACAGAGAAGATGGATGTTTCTTGTCCAGACCATTCCTTTAAAACCAATAGGTCCTACATTAGAAGAAGAACTGCGTCTAGCTGAAGAGAAAGCAGCTACATTCAAATTGAGATATAGTTTGGATTGGTATTTGTATAGACAAGGAAGAAGGATAGAGACATTGAAGAGGACTTCTTATTCCTATTTTCATTTTTTGAGGTTAGATGGCCCGACTCCTTATGGAAATTTGGATTCAGTGATCAATGTTCGGAGATTAAAGACATCGACAGATTTAACTTATCTAACCTTGGGATTAAAAGATGGGAGATTTGGCCCATTTGAAAATTTCCATCTGAGGGGATTTGATTATTCTCTGGGATTCTCTAATCTTTCCTTTGGAGGAGCAACTTTAAGAGGTATCCTACTTGAATCTCCTGCTTTTGATGAAAGACTCAATTATTCGGTTTTTTGGGGTAGGGAAGGTGGAGGAAGATATGGAAGATTATCGCCTGGCCTACCTAAAATTAAGGATTCATTTTTAAGCGGACTTAATTTAGATTATAGACCTTCAAAGAGAGCAAAATATAGTTTTTCAATCATAAGAGGTTGGGGTAAGGATAGAGCAGATTATCTCAACGAGTATTCTTATGATTTAAAGATGGATTGGCGTCTAAATAATTTTGATTTTGGTTATGAAATGGGCTTTGATTCTGAAAGTTTCGGACACCTGCTCTCTACTACCTTCCGTATTCCAAAATTAAAATTAACTACTGAATTTAGAGATATAGACAAGAATTTTTTATCTATTACTGGGTTTGGTTGGAGGAGAGGAGAGATAGGTGGGCTTTTTACCTTAAGCTTAGCCCCAACGAGAGACTTTCGAATTTCTAGCAAATTAGATATCTTTAGAGACCGACTCTATCCAGCACCAGAAAATCCTCAGCGTTATAATACAGATTTTAATTTTGATATAAGCTGGTCTTTAAATCCTTTGACTTCTCTAAGATTTGATTATAGTATCTCTAATCAGTTGGGTAGAATTTCCCAATACCGTTCTCAAACACAAGGAATTGGCATCTCAAGAACTTTTGACTGGATAAGAAGGGTCAATACTTATTTAAGTTACAGACATACTGAAAGTAAACATTTTGGTTCACCTTTTCTTGATTATATAAATGATAAAATCTCTCTGGGTTTAAGGTTTAGTCTTGTAGCTAACCTCCATTACTATTTAAGCAAGGAATTAAATTGGCTGAATGAGAGGTATACTGCAACTCATACAAGACCACAGGTTTTAGAAACAGGGCTTGATTGGTATGGCAGAATTTTTAAGAGTCCATTCTATGGGAATTTCCGTCTTTTATATAGAGATGAAGAAGATACGCTCTCTGCTCTAAGTTTTCTTTCAGGAGAAGATTATCTTGAGGGTTATTCTGAAATCACCTATCGTCCATCTCCTGATAGGGAATTCTATATTTCTGGCCGCCTGCGTAATGTCTGGCAGGATAATCCTAATGTGAGAAAGCGTATGGAAGCCGATCTGAGGGCAGGTCTCCGTTATTTATGGGATACAAAAATTAAATGGGAATCAGTGGGTGAAATTGAAGGCTTCTGTTTTAAAGATATGAATTCTGATGGGATAATGCAGTCTGATGAGGTTGGTTTAGAAGGAATAAAATTCTGGTTAGGTAAGGATAGATTCTGCATTACAGACAGTGAAGGTTATTATCGATTTAAAAAAGTAAAAGCGAGGAAAGCTTATGTAAACATCGATGCTTCAAGCATACCTTCGGGTTTTATCCTTACTGTGCCGGTAACTCAGCAGGCGAGTATTATTCACGGTAAGAAAGTGAGGTTAGATTTCGGAATAATTTATCGTTCAGAAATATCCGGTTTTATCTTTGAAGATAAAGATGAAGACGGTAAATTTGGTCCTTCAGATTTAGGAATTGGAGATGTGGTTTTGATGTTGGAGGATGGCTCAAGGGCTATAACTGATAAACGGGGTCAATATTTTTTCAGAGGAGTTACTCCTGGAAGACATACTCTTACTTTAGATATAAATACTCTTCCCCTTATATACCTACCTAGTGTACCTATCTTCAAAGATATTGAGCTTATAGAAGGTGCCGGTTACAATTACAACATCCCTCTAAAGAGAACTCAAAGTTAATTTAACGACTGTAGAGGGTAATTAACTTTAGATCTGGTTTCTCTTCTAGTTGAGAGATGAGATTTTGTCCACTTAGATCTTCTTCGCCCGCAGAATCATTTTTTAGCTCGGTAATAGAAGATGACTTTTGGTTTTCCAATACCGATTCTTCTTCAATGAGAGGCGAATTTAGTCCAGGGATTTCAGGTATTACGAAGGAGACTTCAATAGTGAAAGTGTTTTGAGCAAAAACACCAGTAGTTAGAAATAGAATGATCATTAAGCTAACCATTTCCTTCATATCCACCTCCTAGAACTATTGAATCGTCTTTCGATAGGAAATCTGTTTTTTTTCTGATTTAAGAGCATTGTGATGATCTTCTTTCTTCTTGAAGAGCGATTCCTTTTAACTTTCACTACATCCTTCTATCAATAAAAAAGCCCCAGCAAACTTTCTAGGGTATCCACCAAAAAACCCTAAAGACAATCTCTTTAGGGTTTTAACTTTACCTCTTTGGCAGCCCAGCTACCCTTTTTAGGATCTGAAGCTTTGCGTCCTCAGGTTACCCTAAGTTTGCCTTTATCAGTAGGTCTCTTATCTATATAAAGTATAACACAAAATTTTAAAAAAGGCAATAGTGTGTTCTGGCTGGTAATATAATTTAAACTGTGTAAATTTGAGGATCGCAGACAGCAGTTTTTTAGTTTATCAAAGAACCTATAAAGTCTGTGATACTTTTGACCTTGAAATGAAAAGGGTGTATTCTTCCTGTTGAGTTGAAAGACTCCAGTTTGATAATAGTATCAAACTGAAAACAGGAAGGAGGTACACCTTGCAGAAGTTCCTAAGATATGTAAGGCTTCTCTCGCCTAACCAGAAATTAGCAGAATGGCGCCAAAGAAGTCAAGGAAAAATATGAGGTGGAGTTTTGGAGAGATACAGAGAGAGAACTTTCAAGAGTCTATTGAAGACATTGATAAAGGTGACTTTGGAAGAAGAGGTAGTTGTCTATACAGGAGCAGAATGGTATAAGAGGTCTCTTGAAAGGATAGATTGTTCAGAATGGTCACAGATATAGGGATTTCTCAGACCAAGTGAGGTTGGATCAATCAGTTTGGAGGAAGGCTAAGTTCAGGACAAAGGTCTCCAAACAACTACCAAAGGAGACAAGAAGCCGTAGATCAATCTCTTAAAGAGATGTTTTTCTTAAGCTGAGTCTCAACTCAGAAAGAGTGAGGAGAAGCTTTATCTTGCCTTTTAGACGCACCTCTTTCTACTACTACTGTATCTAATGTTACCAAGGTTTTAGATACCAAAGTAAGAGAGTATCA
>DDKR01000145.1 GCA_002340085.1 Candidatus Omnitrophica bacterium UBA2593 | reverse complement strand
ACTTCACCCATACCAATTACTATAATAAAGAATTAGGAGAAGACTTAAAGCGTAAGTTCTTAAGTTTCAATAAGTTAGTAAATCCAAGCTCTTTAGTAAAAATTCGACATTTTACTCAAAGATTAGAGGAAAAATTATCCTTAAAAAGGACCCGGCAGATAAATATCGATCCGGGATACATAGATCTTTCTAAATTAGTCTTAGCAACAACAAAAGACTATAAACACCGTATTTATTTGAGAGATGGTATATATGCAGAGGTTACTTTGTATTACGAAGGAGGTGATTTTAAGACATTTCTTTGGACATATCCTGACTATAAAGGCCCCCACTACTTGGAGATATTCAAAAGAATCCGCCAAATCTACAAAGACCAGATAAAAGGGAGGTATTAAGAAGTGAGGTTAAAGTTAGAACTGACATTTCCTGGTGAATTAAAGGATGAACCGATAATCTGGTATCTATGTAACCATTTCAAACTCATCTTCAATATTGTAGAAGCATCTTTTTCTACAGAGGTAGGTTGGGCAATCTTGATTTTAGAAGGAGAAGATGGAGAGTTAGAGAAAGCTTGCGACTATCTGAGGTCGAAAAAGGTTATCATAGAACGTACAGAAAGAATAACTTAGAATTACTTAAATTCCTTCCATTTTTACCTTCAAGTAATAAATTATTATAACTAATTGTATTTTAATAACTTAAATAAATTTTTCTTTATTTTAAATAGTTAACATAATATTTATTATAGTAACTAATGCGACATATAAAGAAATCTCCTAAATACATCATTTTCTCTAAATATTCAAAACCTAAACCAACTGCGTAATCCCTGAATCGAGGAAAATCACTAACCCAAGGCTATAGTATAAAACTTGATTTCTTCCTCCATCAGCCAGTTAATTAGCGTGCAAATAGACCTAAATCAACGACTAAAAACTTCATTTGACAAACTCTTTAGTTTTGTAGTATACTTTGGGTGATGAAAGAGCTCACAAAGGATTTACTTGGAACCTTATTTGTGTATACATTCCTTCTTTTTTTAGGCTTCTTGTTAGTCCCCTCCTGTGAAAGAATTTTAACTTATGAAGTAACAGGCATTCTCACTATAGGTGTAACAATTCTTATAGGTCTCCTTATGCTGATTGCTATGGTTATAGGTATAATAAAAGCTCCTAAAGACTTACGTCTTGCTCTTGCAATAGCATTTTTATTACTTAGCTACCATGGTATTGTAGGTCTCACTGCTATGATACTCGATTTTGTTCATAAACCTGCCTATAGACTTTTTGTCGAAATAGAGCCTTTAATTTCAAAAATTTACTTTGGTGTAATATTAAGTCCAATTGCAATATATATCCTTTATTTTTTTCTTAAAGAAGCTATCAGCTCTCGTAGAAAGAAACTTAGAAGAAATCTTCAATGAAGAAATTCTTAAATCTTTCCAATTGTATTCTTGCAATATGTCTTCTTATCTTTATTTTTGTAACCATTATTTGGTTTATCTTTTTCAAAGAAAATCTTAAGGGTCCTTCTTATCTTTTATTTCCTTTAGAGTTGTCTTTAATAATAGCCTTTTCTTTCTTTGCAATACTACTTATTGGTCCAACAATTGGATCAATGATTAGGAAGAAAGAAAACTTTAAAGAATATCTTCCTTTCATAATGATAGTTCTATTTGGTCTTTATTTTTCCTATTCTTTCTTTAGTGGTCTTATTATTGCCATACTTATTTTCCTTCACTTTTCTGCTGCTTATTCTCTTTTTGAAATAGCGCACTCACTCGAAAATATTGCCAGAAGTATAATCGTAGGTGCATCGGCAATAACTTTCTCTTTTATATTTTCAAAGTCATTACAATCTTTTTCAGAAGAGAACTCTTTTAAATGATGAAAGAATCCCCAAAACATCTTTTCATAACTTTAATTCTTTACATATTTTTCCTTTTTGTAAGTTATCCTCTTCTCTTTTTTCTTGAGAAAAAGCTTATCTTTAACATAGCTATGATTTCTGCTACAAGTGCAGTAATTTCCTTCTGCCTTTTTGCAATTCTCTATTTTCGTTTTGAAATGAAGAAATCTTTTAAAAATAGACGCCCTTTTTTAACTGGGATAATTTTAACTTTTCTTCGTGCAGGTGTTTTAACGCCCAATGCCATTATATCCCACTTTACTTATAATGATGCTCTCCTAACTTTTATTGAAATAATGTGGTTAATTATAAATGCCATTTTTTGGATAATAATAGCCTCACTTATAATATCTTTTCTTTATAATCGTTTTACAATACTGAAGAAAAAATCTCTAAAGCAATCACTTAAACTTAAACCCTTCATCCTTTATATATTCCTCTTTTATGTAGGTTATTTTTTTGTTCTTTTTCTTAGAGAAAAAATTATCCCTCGCTATCCTTTTATTAAACCTTTTCTTAAAGAAATTGCGTATCTTATCTGTCTTATCATTGGCACAATATTAATTTTATTTCCAATATTTTCCTTTTATGATTTTCTTAAAGAAGCTATCCGCTCCCGTAGAAAGAAATTGAAATCTGAAAATGCCAGAAAAATTTAAAATTTCTGGCGAAACAGTTAATTTTATTTTTGTAATATATTCCATCCTTCTCTTCTTCGTAGCGGTTATTCTTGGTATATTGACAATTGTTCAAATTCCTCTCCCCCCACTCTTTTTAATAATATCCCTTATAATATATCTTCCATTTCTTATGATACTTCTTATAGGACCATTTATCGAAATAATAATCCTTTTAATACGATATATCAAAAATAAACTTAAAGAAAATCCTCAATGAGTTTCTAATTGTCTCCGTAATCTATCTCTTAATCTTTCAATCTTTCTTTCTGCGTACTGTTCTGTTATCTCTCCCCTTCTATACTGTTTGATTACTCTACTTCCTGCTTGATAAAATTCTCTTTCAACCCGACTTTGACAGATTGCTTTCAGGGCGTCGTAACCCATTGTTATTATTGAAGTTAGAAAAATTTTGTTCAAGATGTAGATACAGTATTCTAATGAGATAGCTCATGTTTTCTATCTTTTTACACTTGGCGTTCCTGTTCATAGAATAAAACAGTATGTCGGAATATCTCTTAAGACAATCTATAATGTTTTTACAATAATTAGAGAGGCAATTTATGATCAAGCAATTCTGAGGAAAGAGTAGCGGTAAAAGAGGTTGGGGTGCGTCAGGAAAACATATGATATTTGGGCTGTATCAAAGGAATGGTAAAGTGCTTACTTTTCCTATTTCTTCTCGAAACAAAGAGACACTTTTGCCAATAATTGAGCATAATGTAAAGCCAGGAAGCTTTACTATACCGATGATTGGTGTGCTTATCTTTAAACCCTGTGTTCTTTTTTCAATAGATAAGCTTTAATTTTAGCTAATTTTTTTGTCTTTGGATTTGTCTTTCCCTTTACCCATCTCTGGATAGTGCGCGGAGATACATTTAAATACTCTGCTAAATCTTTGGTAAGAAAATCCCATCCTTTATAAAACTTATGCAATCTATACCACTCTTCTAATATAGGATCCATATTAATGAATTTTAAGCGGATTTGTTAGGAAGGATTTCTAAAAGAGCCTGGACTATTTCAGGGTCAAATTGGGTGCCGGAATTTCTTTTCAATTCTTCAATTGCTTCCTGAAGAGCTAATTTCTTTCTATAAGATCTCTCAGAGATCATAGCATCAAAAGCATCTGTGCAAGTCAAAATCCTTGCTTCAAGAGGGATTTTTTCTCTTGCTAACTTATCCGGATAACCATCACCATCAAATCTTTCATGATGATGTCTGACTATGGGGAGTCCTTCTTTGAGAAATTTTAAAGGTTTAAGCATTTGGATACCCTTTACAGGATGGAGTTTTACGATCTTGTATTCAGCCTTTGTGAGTTTACCCGGCTTATTCAAAATCTCATCTTTTATCTTCATCTTTCCTATATCATGGAGTTCTCCAGAGTAATACAGAGTATTTATCCTTTTTTCAGATACTCTCAATCTTTGGGCAATTCTGATTGCATAATTTGTAACTCTTCGAGAATGCCCTTTTATGAACCGATTTTTTCCTTCAATTGCTGTAACTAAGGTATGGACTGTATTAAAATAGTTCTTAAAGAGATCTTTACTCTCTTCTACCTCTTGTACACAAGAAGCAACTTGAGTAGCAATTCTTACTATAAATCTTATCTCTTCCTCAGTAAATATCCTTGATTTACTCGTATAAATTCTTATAGCCCCAATTAGCTTTCCATCGGTCATTGTAGGAATAGATAAAGAAGTTTTACAAAATTTACTTCTTCCATACCTTACTGCCAGAATTAACCCTTTCTTTTCCTTTAGTTCTATAGAGCATCCTTCTGCATACACTATCTTACAGATAAGTTCTGCAATTAAAGATAACACACCTTCTAAATCTAACTTTTTGTCCATTCTGTCTATTATATTAAAAATAAAAGCTGCCCTCCCTCATTTTGGCAGCTCAAAATTTCTATTTAGGTAAACTATCGGCCTTTCCCATATTTTAATCTCTTAAAAGCTCTCTACTTTTCGATAGCTTACCTAAAGTATAGCATAAAAATCTTAAAATTTCAAGAAAATTTTAAAAGATTTGTAAGTCTCTATATTTCAATTAGTTAGTTAAACAATCCATTCTCCATAAACAATCCATTTGATTGCAAAAGTCAGTGGCTGTTCCAAAGCAATCAAAATTTCCTTCTTGCCTCTGAATAGTCTTTATAAGTTCCTTCTTTGAATATTTCCAGGCGTTTTTAATACCTAAAGATCTGGCTATCTTTTCAATCTGAGATAACTTCACTTCTTACTCCTTTTTTAAAATAATTCAGATTATTAAACAATTAAAAGAGAATCTAATTCGCCGAAAGGATTTGGTTCGGTATTTGGATTGAAAGGGTCATTCTCCCAAATTCCATCGATGACAAAACGGTATCTGTATTTTCCGGAATTCAAAGACAATTTTTTAAACCAAGATCCGTCTTCTCTTCTTTGTAATTTACTCTTTTCATCTAAAGTCCAATTATTGAAATCTCCAGCTAAATAGACCTCTTTTGCTTCAGGGAATAAGATTTGAAAGACAACTTCTTTTAATTTAGGAAGTTCAACTCTCAATACTTCTTCTAATTTTTCTTCTAAGATGGGTTCTTCTTGACTGATCAACTCCCTTGAGAAAGAGAAATAATCCTTTGCTCCCCGACAATATTTATCATAATTTATTATATGCTGACCATTTAACTGTGCTTCTTTGAGTGAGACATTTGTATGGATTAAGGTCTGAAATAATTTATCTTTAAAATTCTCTTTTATCTTTTCTAAGACCTTAAATGAGTGTCTTAATCTCGAATCAAAGATGGTAACTAATATTTGATAGTCTACAAGATGCAAAAGTCTTTCTTTAATCAAGTTGATTATTTCGATTAGATGGCTTACTCCAATTAAAGAAAATCTACTTGTCTCCACCGGAATAATTACTTTATCTGCTGCCCTAATTGCATTTATAGTTAAAAGTCCTAAATTTGGTGGACAGTCGATTAAGATGTAATCATAACTCTTCTTTAAATTTTTTATGGTATCTGAGAGTAAAGATTCTCTTCCAATCTCATCAGCCATTTCTTGTTCTAATGTACTTAAGATTATATTCGAAGGAGCTAAATTAAAATTATCTTCAATCTTTACAATAACTTCATCGAGGCTTAATTTTTGAGCAGTTATTTTAGATAAGACATCATAGACTGTTCTCTTTGCCTCAATTCCTAATCCTAAAGAAGCATGTGCTTGGGGATCTAGATCGATTAACAAGGTACTCCTTCCATTTAAAGCTAAGCACACTCCTAAGTTTATTGCAGTCGTAGTCTTACCACAACCACCCTTTTGATTGGCAACAGCAATAACTTGCATTAAAACTTCCCTCCTTTCTTAAACATTATTTGATCTATATAGACTGTATCGAATTTCTCTTGGGTATTCCATTCTTCAATAACAAAGGATAAATTTTTGACGCTCGACCAATCATTTATTTCTTTGAATTCTTCTAAATTTACACCAAAAATCTGCCACTGATTCTTAATTCCTGAAATATAACAAGATGCTTTCTCTTTTAAAGAATTCTCTATTTCTACTTTTAAGGAAATTTCACCTTTAGGTTTTGCTTTTCGACAAGAAATTTCTAATCTCTTAAATCCTACTAAATTTAAATTACCTAAATTGATAGTATACTTTTCTGTCTTTAGATCTGCATCTTTGAAGTTATAATTTAGTCTTATTATCTCTCTATCCAAATCGAAAGTCAATATTTTTGTTTCTGGTTTTAATTTAGTAATGCCGTGTGAAAACAAATATGCTGACATTATAACCAAGATAACTAAAAAGATGAAGATTGTAGAAATAAGAAAGAATATTTTTTTGGATCTCTCTTTTCTTTTTGGCTTACCCCAAAATGTTTGAGCAATCTTTTCTAAACTCTCTTTTCTTGTCATCTTAGTTATTGGATGGGTTTGGAAAGATAATCGGGTATTGGTTTTTCAATTGAGGTATAAAAATTACTCAGGTGTTTTCTAAAAAGTTCATCGAAGTCTTTGGGGTCTTCTCCAAACCACCAAAACCAATCCGAACCCTCAGCAATCAGAAGTTGCTTATACGCCAATTTATAATTTATAATTTGGAATTTGGAATCTTCTAAGTCTTTTCTTGCCTTTGTTAGATACTCCCAAGCTATATTTTTTTCTCTTTTACCCATCCATTTAGAGAAATTTCCCGCAATCCAAGAACCCGCAGATAATCTCTTTATATTATCTTTGGGAGGAAATCTATTCAAATACTCAGAAACAGTAACTGTTTTTATCTTCTTACTTTCAGATAATCTCTCATAGAGTAACTTTAAGAAATCCCAACCATCATTCTTGTAATATTCCCAAGCATTCTCTCCATCTAAGGCAATAACTATAAAAGGGTTCTCCAAAATCTCAGAGATATTATCCAAATGGCCTAAAAAATCATCTACAGCATCTCTTGGAGGCATTTGATAATAAATAAAACTTATTAAATCTGATAAATTTTTGTCTCTGAAGATAATATTTAACCTCCCTTCTTCTCTTTCTAATTTATAAGCTTTATAAAGAAATTCACCTTTTCTTCTCTTCTTTAAAGATCTAAAGAGGATGGCTTCATCAGTAACTATCCAATCGATACCGTTCTTTATTATAAAGGATAAGATATGCTCAGAAACAGCCTCTTCCGAAGGCCAAAAGCCAGATGGTCTTCTTTTAAAATTCATCTCATAGAGTTCTATAGCATCTTTGATCTGAGATTCTATATCTTCAGGATAAGAAAATATCTCTTTTGGTATCTCTGCCTTGGGATTTGCTTCTAAGGCAATTTTCGAATTATAGATTAAAGGTAGGATTGGATGGTAATATGGGCTTATTGTTGTCTCTATTTGACCTGATTCTTGGAAATTCCTGTATGTGGGAATTATTGCTTTTAAGATATCTTCTTGTAGATTTAAGACAGAAAATTTTTCTTCTTCATCAAAAAAACGACCTTTATTTATAATCTCATTTAATTCAGGATAAATGTTTCTGTAAATTGGATCAATCCAAGAAAGATTAAATAAGAGTTGTAAATCTAAGATATCTTGATTGGAGAATTCCTTTTTTGATCTCTTCTTCAAAAAAAGCTCATAGTACCTTGGATATACTGAAATCATATTCTTTTCATTGGCACTAAAAAAATTTGCTAAGATAAATTCTTTCTCCTCTTTTGTTAATTCTATAGGAGATTTATAGGAGAGATTAAACCACTTATCTAAAGATTCACCCCTTATGTAATCAGAGATCTGCTCTATCAACGAAGGAACTAAATTAAAAGTCAGATGGATATTTGGATACTCAGATAAGACCTTTACCATATCTAAATAGTCCTTTATTCCATGTAGACGCACCCAAGGCAGAAGAAACTCTTTCTTTAAGATATCTTTGTAGTACGGTTGGTGCATATGGAAGATAAGAGAGAGATATAACATAAAATTAAAAATGTAAAATTAAAGAATTTGAAGAATCTTATAATCTCATTACATCTAATAATGAATAGAATTTCAATATAAAATGATAACATACAGATATACAAAATCAAGTTAAAAATATATCTATACCGGGAATAGGAAGATAGATTGTATCCTAAGGTTCTAAAAAGATTAAAAGTGTGTAAAATGCATTTGTGTATCTTCATAGGTCCAAAAAGTAGATTTTTCTTGGTTACGTTTATGTGAACGGTGTACTGTTTATTGAGTATGGGTTTATAGAGTTATTTGGTTGTAGGATTATAGCGTTACTTTTCGTTTACTGTGTACCGCTTATACCTTCACAATATAAGCCGGCTTTGTTAGAGAATAGGATTTTCTCTTGAGATGTAAAAAAATTACCATTTCTACTCCAAGGTGAAATTTGTAATAACAAAATCTTGTCTCCTCTTGAGAAGAAATCCTGCTTTTTAAAAAATAAGATTCAATGAAACAAAGAGAGTCTTAACTCAGAGACTGGTCTTTGGGATTGAAGGAAGTAGAAGAATTGAAGAGCTTGAGGATCAAGAAAGAATTTTGTCTTTAATTGCTCTAAGACTTTGAGTAATAATTCTTTGTTTTGGAAATCCTCTACAATACCATCTCTTAGATAGCCAATTATCTCATGAATTCTGAGTAGACAGAGGCTTTCCCAATCATCCTCCTCTAAGGCTTTTGCTGCCAAGAGGACCTTTAGGTCTACAGGGTTAAGTGAAGAGATAAAGGTTTCATCTTTTAGGATAAGTTCAATTTGAGAAAGGTCGATACCACCTGGATCTTTCGCTCCATAGAAAGTTGGTGGAATTTTTTCTTTTGCCACCGGAGAGTTAGAGTTAGTTATGGGGTTGGGAAATCCAATTATTTTCAAAAGACCGTTGTCCCTTCTTTCTCTTTCCAAGAGACCGTCCCCGGGCTCTGATATTTCTCCAGTTTCAACATTTACCCTAATTCTTTTTCTCTTCCCCTCGTACTCCTTGTGCATATCATAAAGAATAATATCTACATACCCTTCCTCCGTTATTTTAATATCTTCGTAATATATATCTTTAAATCCACTCTCTGAAATTTCAAATATTTGGCTTACGGTTTGTGGATTATTAACTAAGATACCGAAGGCAATATAAACTTTCCTTTGTGCTTCTATAACATTATCGTTTTCTCTTGTAATTATGGCTGTTTCATAAGTAGCTTTATAGGCAAGGTATTCGTCCTCAAGTCGTGAAATATCCGGGTTATTTTTATGATTTATTATATGGGTTGCCTCATGGGCTATCTTGACTGCCAACCAATTTTTCTTGCCAGTCTTCGGTAATCGCTCAAAGGCGTTAGCACCTACAACTATCATACTTAAATCTTTTAGAACTAGAGCAAACCCATCTTTGTTTAATCCATCAAGGAATAAAACTGGTGCAAATGTTCCTTCTGGTAGAATTTTATTTGCAATAAGAAAGTCATACACTCTTTTTACAAAAAGCTTATTCTTATTAGAATAGCTAATTGACTTTTGCAATCTTCTCTCTGCTACTTCTCCTAAAAAATCACTACTGTTGTTTAAAGCATTTAATAAACCTTCAGAATAAGATATAGTTAAACCTTCAGAAGATGTAGTTATTGATTCTTGTGTCGGCTGTTTACCAAGACTCAATAAAACTATTTTTTCCTTTGTAGGAAACGGAAAAAAGTTTTCTCCAAATGTAATTTCATTTAGAGGCATAATAAGGATAAATAAGGAGGTGATAAGATTCTGAGCTCTTTTCCAAAAAAGTGGTGAGCCAGCACCTTTTGGGATTATTTCTGTTGCAATATTTTTAAATACCACTCCTCCTGAAAAATACATCCTTTTTAAACCTGAGATAGTCTCAGTTAGTTTGTATTCACCTTCAGTATAGGATTTAAGGTATTCTTGGAATAAGAAGTCTTTTCTCCAAGGAATTTCTGAGATAAGTCCTTCTATGTAGCTTCTATCTATAGCAAATTCGTAAGGATGGATATTGTGCTTGGTGGATGGTGCGAGGTGATTGGACTCAATTCCTTCTTCATACCTTGCACCTTGCACTTTCCACCTTGCACTCTCCTTTACTTTCCTTTTAAACCATTGAGCTAAGATTAAAGAGTAGTAGATTTGTCTTAGAGGTGAATAAGAAGGTGATTCA
>DDKR01000001.1 GCA_002340085.1 Candidatus Omnitrophica bacterium UBA2593 | reverse complement strand
TAGTAGAGAAAGAGAGGAGTGAGTTAATTAGGACAGCTTTAATCTCTTTGAATAATAAATTTAGAGAAGTTATAGTCTTAAGAGATATTGAAGGTCTTAGTTATGAAGAGATCGCTCAAATTTTAAAAGTAAATATTGGCACAGTAAGATCGAGACTACACCGCGCAAGGATGATTTTAAAAGAAAGACTGAAAGGAGTCTTAAGATGAAGTGTGAAGAAATTAAAGAACTACTCTCTCCTTATTTGGAGAATGATCTCAATACAGAAGAAAAAGAATCAGTAGGTGAACATCTTAAAGATTGTCAATTCTGTAAGAAAGAGCTCGAAGAACTAAAAGAGATGCTCTTAGGCCTTAGAGAAATCCCTGAAGTTGAGCCGCCACCTTATTTTTTAGAAGCAGTACGTACGCGCTTGGAGAGGCCTTCGATATTAGTCCGAATATTAAGAAAGATATTTACTCCTGTCCATATCAAACTTCCGGTAGAAGCTTTGGGGGTTACTGCTACCGTAGTACTCATCTTTTTTCTACTTCAAATTTATATGAAGAGGGTGTTTGTAGGTGGATTGCGTTCTTCGGCTGATAAGATTGGTATAAATCAGCAGTTTGAATTAGCAAAGATATTATCACAACAAACAACGACACAAGTTCAAAGAAGAGCTGAAGAACAACCACCTATTCCTTATGAAGAATCAATCTCTCAATATAAAGGTATAGAGTTTGCCAATCAGTTTAGTCAGACAGGGGGTTTTAAAGGAAAGACAGCTTCTCCAGTCTTAGAGAAATTTCAGGGACAAATACCCGCTTCTTCTCTTCCATTAATCTCTGGAGATAAAAACATAGAGGTTACTAATCGACTTAATGCTGCTAATCGACTTAATTGGACGAGGCCTGTTAACGTAGCGGTAGGAAAAGATTATAACAATAGGCTTTTCTTAAAAGAAGCAATTCCACCCGATTTAATTTCTCTACCAAAAACCCAGATTATCCTTAAGACAAAGAATTTAGAGGAGGATATCCCCAAATTACAAATCATCTTAAAGGATTTGGCAATAACTAATATAAAACAAGAAAATTACCCTGATAAAGTTTTATTTAATTTCTCAATCTTTCATTTGCAATTAGAACCCCTTTTATCTAACTTGAAAGACTGGCAGAAAATTAGCTTTCCTCAAGCCACCCTTTCTAAGAAAGAAGATAGGCTAAATCCTCTACTTATAGAACTTATCTTAACCATCCAGGAAACTCCCTAATTTTACTTTCTAAAAATTTTAGGGAACTTTTTCGCACTTTCCTTGTCTAACGAATCAGAAGAAGAAAAATTCAAAACATCCCTTTCTCAAAGATAAATAAGGGATAAAGAGATTAGAGAAAAGATGTCTAGGTCAAAGATAACTACTATATTAAAGATAGGGATATTGGTGGTTATTTTCTTTGGGTTAAAAGGATTATATGTCTTTAATCTGGAAAGATTCAATACTCAAGAGACATTTGTCTATGGGCACTCAACTTTGCATATCGGAGATCCTGCTTCTCTGCGTATTCTTGTTTTAGACCACAAGACTTCAAAGCCCATTAGGAATGCTCGGACAACGATAAAACTTGTGGTGGATAAAAAAGAGATAAGACTCTTTGAAGGAAAAACAAACCAAGAAGGAACAATCGATGCCAGTTTCAGGATTCCCGAGGATCTTAAGGAAGAGAAGATAAATCTTATCATTAAGACTTCATCTTTTAAAGGCAGTGACGAGATAATAAAACCTGTTCAACTCAAAAGATCTTACCGAGTCCTTTTAACCACAGATAAGCCAGTCTACCAACCCAATCAAACTATAATGATAAGAGCGCTTGCTCTTAACTCTCAAGATCTTTCTCCGGTTAGAGGCCAGAAGATTACCCTTGAGGTTTTTGATAGCAAAGATAATAAGATCTTTAAAGAGACTAAGACTGCAGATAGATTTGGCATTGTCTCAGCTGAGTTTCCTTTGGCTGATGAGATCAATATGGGGCTTTATACTGTTAAGGCCAGTTTAGGAAATACCATATCTGAAAAAAAGGTGAATGTCTATAAGTATATTTTACCTAAGTTTAAAGTTAAGATAAGCACAGATAAGAGCTACTACTTACCCAGTCAACTCCTTCAAGGTGAAGTCAATACTGAATACTTCTTTGGAAAACCTGTGGCTTCAGGTGAGGTAGAAATAAGATTAGTTAGTTTTGATGTTGAATATAATGAAATTGGAAGGCTCAGTGGCGTGGCCAATAAAGATGGACTCTTTAAGTTTGAATTTAAACTTCCTTCACATTTTGTGGGTATCCCTTTAGAGAAGAAAAGTGCTCTTCTATTCTTAGAGGTAAAGGTCAAAGACAAGACTGGTCATCAAGAAGAAAGCTCTCTTTCTTTGGTCATCTCTAAAGATGTAATTGATGTGATCATAATTCCTGAATCAGGAAGATTGGTTTCTGATGTTGAGAATATCCTTTATGTGATGACTACTTATCCTGATGGAAGACCTGCCAGAACAAAGATTAAGGTCAATGATGCTTTTCATTTCTATGAGACAGATCCCTTGGGCATAGCCAAGATTACTGTTCTACCCAAAGAGAGTCCTTATCAAATAAAGATTTATGCCCAGGATGAACTTGGAAATAGGGTAATACACAAAGAAAACCTTGAGTTTGATAAGACCAATGATACTATTCTTTTGAGAACTGATAAAGCTGTCTATAAGAATGGAGAAGTTCTGGTCTTGGATGTCTTTTCAAACCAACGAGGTAATGTCTATGTTGACTTGGTAAAAGATAAGCAAACTATTTTGACCAAATCCACCAGTCTTAAAGATACCAAAGCATCTTTGGAGATAGATTTAGCCAGTGATCTCTTTGGAAGTATTCAAGTACACGCCTATAGAATCACTCCAGATGGAGAAATCATCAGGGATACAAGACTCATCTATGTGACCAGGAGCGATGAATTGAAGATAGCTATTTGTGCAGATAAAGAGAAATACCTTCCCGGAGAGGAAGCTAAAATTACCTTTAATGTCAGAGATAAATATGAAAAACCCAAAGTCTCTGCTTTAGGAGTAAATGTAGTTGATGAGGCGGTCTTCTATTTACAGGAAATGCAACCTGGTTTTGAGAAGGTATACTTTACCCTTCAGAAAGAACTTCTCCAACCAAAGTATGAGATTGAAATTCACGGCTATCCTTTAGAGGAATTGATTGGCGAAGAAGAATCTATTGAATCTTTTCCTCCTTCCATAAGACCTACTTATGCCTTATCCCAAAGAGAAAGATTGCGTCAAGAGGCAGCCAGTATTCTTTTTACTGCAGTTAAGGATGTAGAAGATTTTAGTTTAAAGGTAGCGAGTTGGAAGATCAAAGATGAGGAATTCAAAAGGAAGAGGTTAGATTATCTAAGGAGTGTAAGGGCTTTTTTCATTGTTATAATTTCATTTTTTGGTTTGTTAATCCTTTCTACTCTTCTCAATCTTATAATTAGGAGTGGAGTTAGGAGTGGAGTCTTTTTAATAGTGGTTATAGTTATAATCGGTCTTATTATGGTTCAAAATTATTTGCGTTGTGTTTTTCAAGGCGGACTTAGAGGAGCAGCAAATGGAATAGGAGAGGTTTTTCAGATTGATAAAAGAGGAATTAGTATGGTTGGTGGCAAAGAAGCGAGTGTTAAAGAAAGGGGTATAACTAAAGAAGAAGTCCGGGTGCGGAAGTACTTTCCTGAAACCCTTTACTTTAATCCCGCAGTAATTACTGATGAGAATGGGATAGGTACAATTAATATTAGCTTGGCTGATTCCATTACCAATTGGAGACTTATTGCCCAGGCCTCATCTTTGGATGGAAGCTTAGGAAGCAGTCTCAAAGACATTCTTGTCTTTCAAGATTTCTTCATTGATATCAATCTTCCCAGAATCCTTACCCAGGATGATGAAATCTCTTTACCCATTGCTATCTATAATTATCTCAATAACCCCCAATCAGTAAGATTGGAGATAAAAGAAAGTGACTGGTTTGAGTTGAGGGATGAGCCAAAGAAATCACTGGATATAGATGCCAATGATGTGGGCGTAATTTACTTTCGGATAAAAGTCAAAGAGATTGGTATCCATAAACTTACTGTCTATGGCTATGGAGAGAAAATGTTTGATGCGGTAAGAAAGAATATAGAAATTGTTCCTAATGGTGAGGAGGTATATGAAGGTATTAATGGTAGACTTTGGGATGATATTAAGCAGATAATCATGATTCCTTCGGGGGTAATTGAAGGAGCAAGTAAGATTTTAGTTAAACTCTATCCTGGAGCATTCTCTCAAGTGATAGAAGGCCTTGAGAATATATACCACATACCCCATGGTTGCTTTGAGCAGACAACTTCGGTTACTTATCCCAATGTCCTGGCCTTGAACTATATGAAGGAAGCGGGCCAACTAACTCCCGAATTAGAGATAAAGGTAGAGAAGTACATTAACCTCGGCTATCAGAGACTCTTAAACTTTGAAGTGGAGGGGGGAGGATTCTCTTTATATGGAAAGAAACCAGCCAAGATTTGGCTTTCTGCCTATGGTTTGATGCTTTTCAATGATATGAAGAAGGTCTATTCAGTTGATGATAAGATTATAGAAAGAACATTCTATTGGCTTCTCTCACAGCAGAGACCAAATGGTTCTTGGGAAGATAACATCCAGACTACTGCCTATACTCTTTGGGTGCTCCTCGAAGCAGGCTTTAAGGATGAGAAGCTCAATAAAGGCTTAGCCTACATCCAGAAAAGAATTACCCAAATCGATGACCCCTATACTTTGGCCCTCTGTGCTAATGCTCTGGCTTTTTCAGAAGATAAAGTTTTCCTTAAGGAAGTAACCAGAAGACTCTTAGGAATGAGAATTAAAGAAAAGGATAGATCCTATCTTAAGAATAAGTCTAGGACTTTAAGTTACTCTTATGGAGAGAGTGGTGTAATTGAGACTACTGCTTTGGTTGCTTATCTCTTGATTCAGACAAACGAACACCTTGATATTGCTGAAGAATTCATCAATTATCTCATCGATAAAAAGGATCCCCATGGAACCTGGTATTCTACTCAATCTACCATTTTAGCCCTTAGAACATTGATTTCGTCATTGAAGATGACTGTCACTGGCGAAGGAATAGTAACTGTTTTATTAAACACAAAGAAGATAAAAGAGTTTCGAGTTATACTCGGAAATGATATCTTACACCAGATTGATTTAGGAGAGATTATTGAGGAAGCAAACGAAGTTGAACTCAGGTTTAAGGGAAAAGGATTTCTATTCTACCAAATCACCTCTAAATATTACCTTCCTTGGAGACAAAAAGAAGAGGTCTATAAACCTGTAGAGATAGAGGTAGAATATGATAAGGATACGCTTTCTCAGAACGACTTTGTTACCTCTAGAGTTATTGTCTCTAATAATCAGTTAAAAGAAATCAATATGCTCATCGTTGATTTAGGTATACCTGCGGGTTTTGAAGTTCAAACTCAAGATCTAAAGGATATGGTCACTCAAGGAGTTATTGAGAGATTTCAAACCACCCCTAGGCAGATTATTCTCTATCTCGACAGTCTTGATCCAAAAGAGAAACTCATTCTAACCTACCGGCTCAAAGCAAGATTTCCCATCAAAGCCAAAACCCCTCCTTCTTGTGTCTATGAATACTACAATCCAGAGATAAAAGATACTGCTCCACCTGCCCAACTCAATGTATTGTAAATCTTATCTTTATCTTTAACTACTCACAAACTTATCTTAATGTGTCAAGAAACCTTCTAATTTTTACTAAAAATTTTGGGAACTTTTTTGGCACCTTCTTTGTCTAATAGATTGAAAGAAGGAGGTGCTAAATGAAAAGAGTGATTTGTTCAATAGTCAGTGCGTTTCTTGCTCTGTGCGGATCAATGAGTAACCTATCCTTTGCTCAAACTCCAGAGATACAAGAGTATCTAAAGACCTTAGAGATAGGTGATTCCTTTAATTATCGCAATCTAACTATTATACCTATCTATGCAAAGACCTTTAGAGACAAGACTGATTATCTTACCTTGGATGAAGCGATGAGTAAAGGCTATCTTACAATCACAGAATTAGAGGGAGGAAGGGTTCCTCAAGTCAAACTTAAAAATGACTCTGACCACTATATCCTTGTAGTAGCTGGAGAGATGCTTAAAGGTTGTAAACAAGACAGACTTGTAGGAAGAGATGGATTGATTAGCCCTAAGAAAGAGGTGATTTTACCTGTTTATTGCTCAGAGAGAGGTCGCTGGAGTTCAGTAAGTAATAAGTTTGAATCTGGAATGAGCCAGGCTGAGCCCCATTTAAGGGGTATGCTTTACAGCCGAAAGAATCAGGATACAATCTGGGGTGGAATTCGAAATTCTGCGTCGGGATTAGGAGTGAATTCTTCAACTGAAGCTTTACAGGAAATTTACAGAGATGAAAAAGTAAGTCGTAAAATTAGTAACTATACTGAAAGATTAGAGAATATTCCTCGTTTAGAAGAAGATGCAGTAGGAGTAGTAGTAGGTTTAGGTGATAAGGTCGTGGGGATAGATATCTTTGCAAATCCATCTCTTTTTGCCAAACTTTGGTCAAAACTTCTTAGGTCTTATGCTGTTTCAGCAATAAGTGAAGAGAACTTGAAAGGGGTCATAACCAAAGAACAAGCCAAAAAGATACTGAATGAGATTTACAGAGTGGAATTTTCACGTCAATCAGGATTGGACTTAGGAGAAGATTTACAAGCAAATGTAGCAGGAATGATCTGTTCTGCCTTAGTGTATCGAGGAAATGTGATCCATTTTGCTGCATTTTGTGGTGAGAAAGAGTCTATTCAAAAAAGAGACATAAGAATTCCAATTATCGAATAAAATCTGATGAGGGTTAAAGACTGGTATCCTCCAAATATTTGAGGGATACCAGTTTTTATTTACTTTGAGATTAAGAGCAGGTAATTATTGATCTTAACATTTAGTTATACTATAATCACAATTAATGAATAAAATCTTCTCTCATCTACTTAAATACTCTCGTCTTTACATCGGATTTTTTCTTCTTATCTTAATTGTTTGCTTGATAGGGTTAAACTTAAACCGGATGAGGAAAACAACTCATAATTGGAAGGTTAAATCTACACAACATTTTTTAATTTATTATGAAGAAGATTCACCTGCTGAGAAGGATATTGAAATTCTAGCCAGGTTATTGGAGGAGTATTTTAAAGAGACTACTGAGATGTTCGGTGTTGAGATATCGAAAAAGATACCCTACTATTTCCATAGTAAGCCCCTCTATCATTTAAATACTCCTGTATGGGGTTATGCTACGAGAAAGGACATTCATGTAGTATACTCCAATTTCCAAAAAGACAGCTCACCCCATGAACTAAGGCATTTTATCCAGCAAATAGTCAATCCTCAAGCACCTTATTTCTTCAATGAAGGTATTTGTGGTTTAGGAATACAGATTGGAAATGAGAACTTTCATGATAAGGTAAGAAGAGAATGTCCGGATCTATCTAAATACCCTCTTTTAGAATTAGTAAAAGACTTTAAAAAGTATGGTCGTATAGGAGACTATTTAGCTTATTCTTTTAATTCCTTTTTAGTTGAGCAGTATGGCAAAGAAAAATTTTCTGAGCTCTATAGAAAAGTAACTATGGATAATTGGCAGAAGACAATGGAACAAATATATAAATTATCTCCTCTTGAACTCGAAGTTAAATGGAAGAGTTTCCTAAGTAAAAAATAATTGAGAGAAAATTTAAGATCTATTGAACAAAAGATTGTGATTTTTTGATTAAATTTAACCGGATGTAAAAGATCGAATTTCTTTATTTTCCTTATAGAGGTTATAAAATCTAAGTGAGAAAACACATATTACTGACTGGATATCCCCGCACAGGTAAGACTACCCTTTTAAAAGAGATAATTAAAGACTTAGATTCTTGTGGTGGATTCTATACTGAAGAGATTATTCAAAACAATGAGAGGACAGGTTTTAAGATAAAGACCTTGAATGGTAAAGAAGGAATTTTAGCAAAAAAGGGTTTAGAGAGTAAATATAGATTGGGTAAGTATGGGATAAATATAAAGGATTTAGAAGAAATTGGCGTAGAGGCAATTGAGCAAGCATTAAAGACTAAAGAGATAATCATAATCGATGAAATTGGCAAGATGGAATTCTTCTCAGAGAAATTTAAAGATACCATCTCTAAAATTTTAGATTCTGACAAGCGAGTAATTGGAACCATCCATAGAGATCTCTTGGGATTGGTAGACCAACGCCAAGATACAGAAATACTCGAAGTAAATTTGAATAATCACCAGGAAATTTTAAGTAGATGCAAATCCTTGCTTCAAAATTCATCTATTCAAAAGATAAAGGGAACCTAAAGGAAGTTCTTTTACCCTTCAAAGATCTCCCCATACAGTTGGCTTTCTTCCAAAGAAGAGATTTTTCAGAAGCAGAACACGATTTAATTAAAGAGATCTGTAAATCCTTGAATATTGAGATTCCTACTGTCCATGCACCAATAATCGATGTATTTGATCCTGATTTCTTAAAAGTTATAGAGTCAATAAAGAAGATTTATCAGATCAAGATAATCAGTATCCATCCCCAAAGAGGTGAAATAGAGTCTGCTTTGGCTAAGTTGAGAGAATATTCATCTATAATTGAAAGTCTGAATCTGATCTTAGCCTATGAGAATTTTGGCTCTTCTGTAGCCAAAAGGAAATGGATAAATTCACCCTACCAGATGTATTTAAAATTTGATCTCCCCTTTTTAAAGATCACCTTTGATACCAGCCACTTAGATTCACCTTCTGATTGTATTGAAGAATTTGATAGGGTCTCTGATAAAGTAGAGACTATTCATCTAAGTGATAGGACTTTAAAGAGACAACACCTACCTTTAGGAGAAGGTCTTCTCCCCTATAAAGAATTCTTAAACCACCTTAAAGAGAAAGAATTCGGAGGATTTTTAGTCTTAGAATATTTAGACGAATTCCAAGATAGACTCATTGAAGATTTAAAGAGAGTTTCAAGCTTTCTTCTTTAAGGCTTTCAAGACCCGACTTTGACAGATAGCATTTTTTTCAGACAACAAAAATGAGTTTGTTGCCACAAAGGGTATTTTTAGCTACTTTTTAGTCTTTGGGATTATGGATTTTTAAGGATTTTTTGAAATTTGTAATACCTACAAGATTTGGAGGATCTGGCGATGTTCTTTGGAAGAAGTGGTCGCACAGAAAAGATGTTGTCCAGAGATTTTGTTCTCCACAACTCTCAGAGTTGCTAAATGCTCTAAGATTTCTCTCAGGGCCTAATATCTACATTTGCTCTTTTTAGGTATTCTCCTAAGATCTTCTCTATTAGGTAGGAAAGATTACCGCATACTCTTTTACTCTTAATGCTTTGATAATTTAATTTTCTCGACTTCGTTTTTTATCTTTTATAATGTTTCAGAGCTTA
>DDKR01000085.1 GCA_002340085.1 Candidatus Omnitrophica bacterium UBA2593 | reverse complement strand
CTTGGTTAGCTAAGATCTGGAGGGTATTTAAGGTTTGATGAGAAAGTGGTTTCTCATCTCTCCTTTTATCTAAAATCAGAAATCCTACAAAGAAATCTTCGATGAAAGAGGGGATAATAATCCAAGCAGAAAGTTCTTCTAATTTCTTTTTGATCTCTTTATCTTCGTCTTTGAGTTCTTCTAATACTACAGGTAGCTTCCTCTTAGAAAGATATGTAATTAAAGGGTCATTCTCTTCTATGGCTTGGGAATCAGTTGATCTGGAAGGGGTTCTCGTTGCTCTTCTTAAGTATTGGCTGGTCTGCTTATCTAAGAGATAGATACTACAGTTCTTAAGCTTCAACTTCATTGAGACCAGATATACAACTAAATTGACTAATCTTTTGAGATCCCTCACTAAAGTCATTCCTTCTGAAGCCTTGATGAGCATGGCTTGGGCACGCCTCTCCTCAGCTTGGATTTTAGCTTCAGCTTGTTTACGAAGGAAATTGAAAATAAAAGGTCCCAAAGTAGCCAACCCTAGAAGAAGAAACATTGGTAACCAGAACCAATTCTGACCAAAGGTATCTATTAACCAAAATCTTCCCCAACCAGCTAAACCAAAAGGAATGCCTAAGACAAAGAAATAGACAAAAGCAAAGATGCCCGCCCGAGTGATGGCGATGGTGATATCCATTAAGCGGTATTTGATGATGGCATAGGTAACCGTACATACATAGACTGCGACGAGACTATTCCCTACAGGAGGTATAGGAATATCATACCAGAGAAAATAATTTGTTGAACCCCCTATAAAACCAATGACCGTTCCTAAAAACACATATTTTATTTGATTACGTGTAAAACCAGAGAGCGTTCTATAGTATTTGAACATCAAAACATGAGAGTAAATAGTTAACCCTAAAAAGGTTAGGAGAAAAGGCATATAGGTAACTCCTGGTGAAGGCCAGTATGGGAAAAAGAGTCGAGGTCTAACATCTTTTACAAATAAAGGAGTAAAATTTAATATAAGAAAGGTTACACTAACGGTATACCACAATATAATAGCTTTTAGGTGTGTTCTGTATTGCTTAACGAGAATTAAACTAAAGTGCAAAAAGGTAGAAGGAATAAATATTGCTCCTGCCATTAAAGCACGACACCAAAAAAGAGCGTCATCTGCACTACGAGATACCTGCCACAAAAAATAGCAATAAGCCCAGAATGCAACGCTAAAAGCGAAATAACCAAAGGATCTATTCAGTTGTAATCTTGGATTTTTTGCTATAACAAAGATACACACTATACTACTTGTTATAGCATTAATCAAAGCACTTATAGGATAATATATCATCTCTTACCTGAGGTAATTATATACTGCATTATACCTTGCTGCTCATATTGAATTTTTAATTCACTTTCTTTAAATCCTGCTTCAATAAAGATCTTTCTAAAACTGTCTTCATCTCGATAAACAAGGTACCAATCTCCCACCCATTCCATGAAATGAACAGATGGATTACTATATTTATCCCTTACATTTGAAATAGCAAGAACGCCTTCGGGCTTCAAAAGATTTCTAAAACTTCTAATTAGTCGAATGGCAACCTTTTCATTGAAATAATCCAAGAGGCCTGTAGCATAAATTAAATCATATTTTCTACTTATGATGGAATTAGGATTTTTCTTGAGAGCGATTCTTATTGCATTTTCTTTAATAAAATTGATATTAGAGTATTTATCCAATTTACTCTTCGCATACTCTAAAGCTCTTTCATCATTGTCATAACAATCGAAAGTTGCAATCTCACATAAAGATGCATCTGAGAATAAAATTTCCCTCAATTCTCGACAAGGGCCACAAGCAAGATTCATGATGTTTAATTTAAAATTTCGTCTATTACAAATAAAACTAGTAATTAATCTTTTAAAATCTTCCTTGCGATTTCTCACTGCAATTGATATTGCAGACATTTGAAAATAATTATCAAATAACCTATCGAACCCCACAGTTATGGGATTGTTTTCATAAATATCTTCTATAATCTTAAAGTCGCCGGCATAACCAAAAGGTTTACGTAAGCTCCAGTCAATATAAACTCCTTTTACGAAAATTTTCCTAATCCTATTAACAAAAAGTTGCTTAAGTCTATAAACTCTATCTTCCCGATTGGCAGCTAAGTTAATCTTCTCAAAATCCATAATGTCGCAAAAAATTCCATTGACCTCAGAGTTAAATTCATTTTGAAACTTCCCCCACGTGTTTGGATCTTTTGATAAAAACTCTTCAATTTCCTGAGCCTTTTTTACATAGAGCTTAATCTTATTTCTTAGAGGTATTTCCATACCTGTCAATCCTAAAATAGATCCCCCCTACTTTAAAACTTCTTTTACCTTATCTATTAACTCTGGAATATCAAAGGGTTTATAGATGTAATCAATAGGTCTTAGTTCTTTTGCTTTTTCTTCAATCTCTCTATCTGCATAACCAGTAATGAAAATAACCGGAGGTTTGCCTAAGTTTTCATAGATGGATTGGACTATCTCAACACCATTCAGCCCTGGAATCCTTACATCAGCGATTATAAGATCAAAATCTTCTTCTTCGCACATTACCAATGCGTCTCCTCCTGTTTTTGCTATGAAAACTTCAAATCCATTCTTTTCTAGTAACTTTGTAAGTGATCTAATAATCAATTCCTCATCATCGATTACTAAAATCTTTTTTGTCATCTCTCAAAACTCCTTTTTTCTATTATATTTCGTATCTGTCTTGGTCTTCTCAATAATCTCTTTTACAGTTTGTAGTAGTGTCTTCACATCAAAAGGTTTTTCTATGTAGGCTGAGGCATCTAACTTTAATGCTTCTTGGTAGATCTCTTCTTTTGCATAAGCTGTGATGAATATCTCAGGGATTAGTTTTCGGTTATTTTCTCTCAAATATTCTCTTATCCTTTTAACTGTCTCAATCCCGCTCATATTAGGCATCTTAATATCTGAGATGAGTAGGTCGAATTCTTTATCTTCTATCTTCCTTAGAGCCCATTCACCACTCAAAACAGTTATAACTTCGTAGCCTTCTCTGGAGAGTAACCTCTTTAGAGTCATTAAGATTAATCTGTCATCATCAATTATTAAAATATTTTCTTTCATTTGTCCTCTCCTGTCTACAGAGAAAAACCTTCATATTATTCTTATCTCTGGCTTTAGACTAATTCGAAATTTCCTATAGACTTCTCTTTGGATAATCCTCATCAATTTCAATACATCTCCTGCCTTTGCATCTTTTGTGTTTACAATAAAGTTTGCGTGTTTTGATGAAATCTGCGCATCACCTATTCTTTTTCCTTTTAGACCACAGGCCTCAATGAGTCTACCCGCAGACTCACCCTTAGGATTCCTAAAGATACAACCTAAAGAAGGATACTGTAGATCCTGGGTGTCTTTTCTATACTTTAAAAATCTTTTGGTTTCCTCTGAGATCCTCTCCTTCTCTTCTTTTCTCAATCTGAGGACTGCTGACAAAACTATGTATTTAGAGAGATTAGAAGTTCTATATCCAAATTTGCTATCATCTTTATCTAAATTTCTTATATTACCATTATAATTCATTACTGTGATACTTTCTACTAAATCACCAATACTCTTAAATTTTAAATTTTGGTTTTGAGATCTTTCAGCTATTCCTGCATTCATCATCAAAGCACCACCTAAACTTCCAGGAATTCCGGCCAAAAATTCCATTCCCCCTAAGTTTTTCTCCAAAGCTGATTGAATCAACTTTTCTAACCTCACTCCACTTCCTGCCAAAATATATCTATCCTTAAATTCTATCTTTTTAAAATAAGGCGAGTCCAAATGGACTACTATTCCCCTAAAGCCTCTATCCTTTATAAGGGTATTACTTCCTTCTCCAATTATAAATAAGGGGGCATCTTTAGACCTTCTGTATCTTAAGATGAACTTCAGATCCTCTAAATCTTTTGGTTCGCACCATACAGAACATCTGCCACCAATTCTAAACGTAGTATGCCCTGAGAGAGACTCGCCAAACCTACAATTTCCTTTAAAATTCAATTTTAATTTCTTCTTTAATTCTCTTTGCCAATTCATCACTCAGCCTTCCAATATCTCCTGCACCCAAAGTCACAACTAGATCTCCTGAAGAGATTATATTGAGCAAATATTCTACAATCTCCTCCTTTGGTAAGAAGAAACAATTTCTTTTACCTGACTCTTCCAATTTTCTTAAAAGAACTTCTGAATCTATTCCTTCAATTGGCTCTTCATCTGCTGAGTAAATATCAGTGATAATTAGAAGGTCTGCAGAATCGAAACACTTGCAGAATTCCTTGAAAAGTAACTTTGTCCTTGAATAGCGGTGTGGTTGAAAGACACAGATTAGTCTTTTGTAACCACAATTCTTTGCTGCCTCCAATGTCGCTTTAATCTCTGTAGGATGATGTCCGTAATCATCAATCAAGAGAAAATCTTTAGATTCTATCTTTACTTGAAATCTTCTCTCTAAACCAGGAAAACTTTTCAAAGCATCTCTTATCTGATTAAAATCTATACCCAACTCCATACCCAAGCCTATTACTGCTAAAGAATTTATGACATTGTGGGTGCCTACTAAAGCCAGAGATACCCTCCCCAAATTTCCTCCTTTATATACACAATTAAACTCTGAGAAAAAATTTAACAACCTGATATCTTCTGCTCTTATATGGCAATCAGAACTTCTACCATACAAAAGATACTTCTTATTAAAATCTTTCAAGATATATCTTAAATTAAGATCATCTCCGCAAGCAATAAGACAATCCTTAGTATTAGCGATAAAATCTCCAAAAGCATTCAAAAGATTCTCAAAATTCCCATAAAAATCTATGTGTTCATGGTCAATATTTGTAATTACTGAATAGTAAGGTGAAAATTTCAAAAACGTACCATCAGATTCATCTGCTTCAGCAACGAAATACTTTCCTTTTCCCAAAAGTGCATTCTCTCCCAATCCTCTTAAGACCCCTCCTAAAGCAAAACAAGGAGAAAAATCTCTCTTTAACAGAAGCCAGCTAATCAAAGAAGCAGTAGTCGTCTTTCCATGAGCTCCGGTCACAGTAATAGCAATTTTGTCTCTCATTAGCTCAGCCAACATCTCTGCCCGCTTAATAAGAGAAATCTTCTTTCTCCTTGCCATCTTGATCTCAGGATTATCCTCTTTGATGGCTGAAGAATAGATAACCAAATCTGCTCCTTTAACATTCTCTCCTGAATGGCCGATATAGATCTCTGCACCTAAACTTATCAATTTCTTCAAAATCTGACTTTCTTTGATGTCTGATCCTGAAACTCTATAACCCTCTTTCAATAGAAGTAGAGCTAATCCACTCATACCAATTCCACCAATTCCTACTAAATGTAGATGCTTATTCACTTTTTGATATACCTTATTAGAGCAGTCTCTAACTCGTTCAAATCTCTAAATGGATAAACCTTAGACAGAGCTTTATCTACAGATGCACCATCTCTTAAAGCACGGCAGAAATTAGAAAAGTTATCTCTTCCATATTTATGAATAAGGAACTTAACTAAGCATACTGACTGAGTATAGAACAGTGAAACCTTCTCTGAAGATAAGCAAGGCAAACAACTCATCTTTACTAATTCATTTAAGGGAATAAATTTGTTTGAGTTAATTGCCTCCAAAACTATTCTTTCTGCTCCTTCCCTTTTGGCCTTTTCCATGTAACAGGCAACTCCTTCATCTAAACAAAGAGGGATATGTGGTTTGAAACCAACAAATTCTCTAAATACGAGATGGCCGATCTCGTGGACAAGTAAAGTATCAAAGAAACCTGCTGCCTGAGGATAGGTATAGATTATCTTATCCTTATAATCGGCTAAACCCGATGACCATAGAGGTTGACTAGTAAACCTGTGATATTCCTCTGCATTGGAATAGATATATATCTTAGCTCGTCTCTCCCAAAGCCAGAAATCGTATCTGGTAAAACCTAAAATTTCGGTCATCTTATTATAAGATTCTTCTGCAACCTTAATCGTCTCTCGAATGAATTCTGAAGGTGCACCTTTATGGTAGATGATAAAATGTGTACTCTTCTCTTCTTTCCATTCTTCTGATTTAACTGAAGTAACCAAAGAGAAAAAGAGCAAAGAAAGAAAACTAAAGAGAAAAAATTTCTTTTGCCAATCTTTCTGTAGCATTGGCCACCTCCAATTCCTTAGATTTAAAAGCCATCTCTTTTAACTTATCTTTGTCATTCATAAG
>DDKR01000106.1 GCA_002340085.1 Candidatus Omnitrophica bacterium UBA2593 | reverse complement strand
CTTCCTGGTCTAAGGAGTGCTGGATCTAAGAAGCTCTCTGGAGCATTGGTGGCACCGATGATGACGATATTATAATCTTTTTCTTTTAGACCGTCCATCTCTACCAAGAGCTGATTTAAAGTAGTATTAGATTCAGTTTGACCACCAAAACCTCTATCTACTGCACGTTGGGCACCTACAGCATCTAACTCATCGATAAAGATAATACAACCACCTTCAGCATAGGCAAGATTGCGAGCTCGTTTAAAGAGTTTTCTAACTCTACTTGCTCCTACTCCTACAAACATCTCGATAAATTCTGAACCCGACATGGAGAGAAAGGGTAGGTTGGCCTCAGTAGCAATAGCTTTAGCCAAATAGGTCTTACCACATCCTGGAGGCCCAATCATCAAAATTCCTCTTAAGATTTTACCTCCGATACGCTGTAATTCTGCACGGTCCTTAACTAACCTTACTACTTCTAATGCCTCTTGTTTTGCTTCTTCCATACCAATAACATCATTCCAATGAATTCGGATTTCTTGGGCTCTAACTGCCTTTTTACCTAATTGTGTAAACCTTGCAGCTCCACCCCGCATTAGCCAGAGCCATCCCAATAACCATAAAGGTAAGAATAGCCACTGGCCAATCACCATAACGTAGAAGGATATTCCTGAGCTTGCCAAGGTCGCCCGTTTAAAATAAGATTCTGAACTCCTCCAAGCAGTTATGGCGTTACGCAAGAATATCGCAAGAGAGATACCGATAAAAATCACAAAGATGGCCACAAGTATTCTTATCCAGTAGAACTTTAAAAATAATTTTATTTTTCGCCAGTTCATCCTTACACCTTTCAAAAATTCACCGCCCTTACCACGTACCTAAATATAGGATTTATATCCCACCTGATAATAAAAATACCATATTTTTACTCCTTTGTCAATTTTTTGATGTTCTGGCTGGGGCGTATGTCTAATCCAGGTGTTGTATTGTTTCAGATCTTTCAAGAAAATAGGTAAATGGAGACAACCAACTACTCCCAAAATAACCTTAAAATCTTTCAATTAGGGTTTTTCAGTGAAAACTAATTATAGGGTTTTTCAGTGAGAACTATTTTATGAGGGAGTTTTTTATGATGAATCCAGAGAAGACGATGGAGGTTATCGTCATAAGTTTTATTAGGATATTTAAGGATGGACCTGATGTATCTTTTAGGGGGTCTCCAACTGTATCACCAATGACTGCTGCTTTATGACTGAAAGAACCTTTTCCTCCTAAGTTTCCTTCTTCAATATACTTTTTAGCATTGTCAAAAGCGCCTCCTGAGTTTGCCATGGTAATTGCTAAGAGGAATCCTGAAATAGTTGCTCCCACTAACAATCCAATTATCAAGTCAACTCCTAAAAGGAGTCCTAAAAGTATGGGTGAAAGAACAGCTAAGACTGAAGGAAGAACCATCTCTTTTTGAGCTTGGCGGGTGACGATATCTACACATCTTCTGTATTCTGCTTTTACCCTTCCTTCCAAAAGTCCTTTTATCTGATTGAATTGCCTCCTTACCTCTTCGACGACAAAACTAGCGGTCTTACCCACAGCTTTCATGGTGAAAGAGCAAAAGAAAAAGGGCAACATTCCTCCTAAGAATAGACCAACCAACAGCCTAGGATTGAGTAAGCTTAAATCCAAAGATCTTCCTAAGATCCTAATCTGCTCTTTAAAGGCTGAAATCAAGACTAAAGCAGTTAGGGCTGCTGATCCTATGGCAAAGCCTTTACCAGTAGCTGCAGTTGTATTTCCCAAGGTATCTAAGGCATCAGTTCTCCTTCTTACCTCTTCTGGTAATCCGGACATCTGAGCATTTCCACCTGCATTGTCTGCTACCGGACCATAGGCATCTGAGGCTAAAGTAATACCTAATGTAGAGAGCATCCCTACTGCAGAGATCCCTACTCCATAGAGACCCAAATTAAAGTTAGTATAACCTCCGGAAAGGTAGAATGAAGAGAGTATTGCTCCTCCTAAGATGAGGACTGGCATTGTAGTAGAAGACATTCCTAAAGATAAACCTCCAATGATTACTGTCGCAGGCCCTGTGCTTGTAGCTAAGGAGAGATTTCTTGTGGGTAGATACCGAGAAGAAGTAAAATATTCTGTAGAGAATCCTATCAGTATTCCTGCTATCAATCCACAGATTACTGCCCCATACACACCTACATACTTAATTCCTAAGGTATAGATTAGAAAGAAACCACTCAATACCGCAATGAGAATAGTTGTAGAAAAAACACCTTTCCTTAAAGCTTTTAATAAGGCAGATTGGGTAGCTTGCTCTTTTGTCCTCACCAAAAGACTACCTATAATTGAAGAGAAGATTCCTCCTACTGCTACAAGTAGGGGAGAAATTACCCCCTTTATACCCAAGCCACTGCCTACTCCCAATGCCATCGTAGCTACAATTGCACCCACATAGGACTCGTAGAGATCTGCTCCCATACCACAGACATCTCCTACATTGTCTCCTACTTGATCAGCAATTACCGCGGGATTCCTCGGATCATCTTCAGGAATTCCAGCTTCTATCTTTCCGGATAAATCAGCACCAACATCTGCAGCTTTGGTAAATATTCCACCACCTACTCTTGAGAAAAGGGCTTGGAAACTTGCACCCATAGCTGAACATAAGAGAATTGTAGTAATCGTAGTTAACTTATCTGGGTTTGGAGGCAGGAGCCAATCTAATAGATAGTACCAGAATATGATATGCAACAGACCAAGACCCGTAACTAAAAGTCCCATTACTAATCCTGTAGAGAAAGAAACCCTTAGAGCAGAATTCAGATTTTGTCTGGCTGCGTTTGCAGTCCTATTAGAAGCTTGGGTAGCTATATTCATTCCAATAAAACTTGCTAAGGCAGAAAATACCCCACCCGACAAAAAGGAAAAAGGAACGAAGATGAAAGAATAACCCTTTAGAGAGAGAAACAGGAGGATAAAAAAGAGAATTATAAATATTAGACCAACAGTTCTGTATTGCCTCTTCATGTACGCTTTTGCACCTTCTCGGACGTAGGAAGAAATTTCCTTCATCCTTTCAGTGCCTTCATCTTTCTTCAATATCCAAAAGATAAGGTAGGTTGAAAATAATAAAGCGACTATTACTCCCAAGGGTAAAAGGAATGATAAATTCATCTATAGATTGTCTCCTCTCTCTTTGAACCCACAGAGACGATCTCTATCTCTACTCCTAAGAGCCCCTCAATAGCTCTTAAGTACTTCTTCGTATTTAGGGGCAATTGATCAAAATGTCTACAGTCTCTTGTTGATGTTTTCCAACCAGAAAATTCTTCGTAAATAGGTTTTATTCTCTGCATCTCCTCTAAATCTGAAGGAAAATTAGATAAATACCTTCCTTTGTATTGATAGGCTGTGCATATCTTTATCTTATCTAAATTATCTAAGACATCTAATTTTGTGATCGCAAGAGTTTTAATTCCATTGAGTAGGCAGGCCTTCTTTGCCATAACTGCATCAAACCAACCACATCTTCTTGGTCTTCGAGTAGTAGCTCCAAATTCCTTGCCAATTTGACGAATAAATTCACTGAATTTTGGAGGAAATTCTGTAGGAAAAGGACCTTCTCCTACCCGGGTTGTATAGGCTTTTGCCACACCGATGATTTCCCCGATCTTAATAAAGGGAAAGCCTGCACCGATTGAAGCTTGAGCACTTATACACGAAGATGAGGTTACAAAAGGATAAGTACCAAAATCTATGTCTAAGAAAGTCCCTTGTGCTCCTTCAAAGAGAAGAGATTTTTTCTTCTTAGCCATATCATTTAAGAATGAAGTTACATTACAGATATAGCCAGATAATTCTTCAGCAAACTTAGAATATCTATCATAGATATCTTTAAAGGAAAAACCTTTGATGCCATAAACCTTCTTAAAGATTTCGTTCTTCTCTTTTAGATTATCTTCTAATTTTTCTCTAAAGATCTTTTTATTTAAAAGGTCAATGAATCTTATTCCTAATCTACCAAATTTATCTTGATAGCAAGGACCAATTCCTCTACCTGTGGTGCCTAATTTTATCCTTCTTCTCTTTTCCCTCAATTTGTCTAAAATCCTATGATAAGGAAAGATGATATGGCAGGAATCTGAGATCTTAAGTCTATCTTTAATATCTATACCTTTTTCTCTTAAATTCTTGATCTCTTCTAAAAGGACTTCAGGATCTAAGACTACGCCATTACCGATAACACAGATCTTATTTTCATGTAAGATTCCTGAAGGAATAAGGTGAAAGATAAATTCTTCATTATCAACGATAACTGTATGCCCAGCATTATTACCACCTTGAAAACGAACAATGACATCAGAATCCTTTGCTAAGAGGTCGATAATCTTACCCTTTCCTTCATCTCCCCATTGAAGGCCTATTACGACTGTATTCATTTTTCTATTATCCTTTTTAATTCTTCAACTGAGGTATCTCTTGTTATCCCAAATATCTCTTGGTTATAGAGTAATAGGACAGGTGCTTGAGAAATAGCTAATTCTCCAGTCAACCTGATATTTTCTCTCAAAAAGCTTTCTCCTTCTTTACCTTTAGCACATCTCTTTATCTCTTCTAAATCTAATCCTTCTACACAGTCTTCCCACCAGCTACTATTTATATTCTTTGCCCGGCAGATAAGATAATCAAAGAATTTCTCCCTATGATATTTTTCTATACATAGACACCTTAGGTATTCCTCTACTTCAGCTATTCCTCCCGGAGATATGAAGCCTTCAATCTCTCTCTCTTGAGCTAAGAAATGAAGATGAAAATCAATCTCTTCTATCTCCTCTAACAGATTCT
>DDKR01000099.1 GCA_002340085.1 Candidatus Omnitrophica bacterium UBA2593 | reverse complement strand
CCTGCCCAAGCAGGCGGTGCATAAACCCAAGTTCATTGAATTTTAAAGAACGAATAAAGTGTATTGTAAAGCCGAAGCATAAGATCAACCAAAAGTTCGGATAAAGACTTTGGGAATAAAAAATTTGTAACCCTCTTTAGATTCTCGGGTTTGGTATTTTCGTTTTCTCCTGTGAATACGAAAAATTAGAAGGAGAAAATTCAAAAGAAAAATCTTTTTTGTCGGTGATTTTAATGTTTTTATATTCTCGAATGAAGAAATTCGGTGTAGATATTCTCCAGGATCACTTGCATCAGCTCTCTATCTGCTTTCAAAAAGCAGCTAAAAGGAAATCTCTCTGCTCAGAATAAATAAATCCTATTTCTCTCCCTTAAATATTTTCTTGACAATATAAGTAAAAGTTCATAAAATATGAACAATAAGTTTATAGATTGTGAACTTTTAGTTTATAGGGGGTGAACATGGAAGAGGTATTTTCCACTAAACAGAGAATAAAAATTTTAGAGACAGTTATGTTTAAAGTAGGTAATATTAGCGTTAATAATATTGCTAATCAGTTAAGATTGAGTAAAGGGCTTGTGTCTAAGTATTTTGATATATTAGCAAAAATAGGTATCCTTAAAAAGATAAATGGTAAGTTACACATAGCAGATTCTTCACTAGTGAAAGGTATTAAGATTTTACTTAACATAAAAAATATTGGTCTCAGTATCTTTAAAAGATTTCCTTTTGTTCAGTCAGCAGGATTATATGGGAGTTGCGCAAAAGGAGAAAATACCGAAGACTCAGATATTGATATATGGATAAAAGTTAGCAATGCAAGTGAAGAAAAATTAGCCTCTCTAACATCAAAGCTGAACAGAAAAATAAAGAATATCAAACCCTTATTTTTAACTGATAAAAAAATAAAGAAGGTGAAAAAAGAAGATTCATTATTTTATCATTCGCTCGTATTTGGTTCTATACTTTTATACGGAAGGAAAAATGGCATTCAGATATAAAGATTGCATAGAAAAAGGATTACTAAGAAAGGTTCCTGCATCTAGTGATAAAGCGAAGCAGTCTATTAAGAAAGCAGAAAAATGGTTAGAGGAGACCCGCAGGGCTCTAAATGGTAAGGCTTTCAATTCGTCGGTTCTTGCGTCTTATATGGTGATGTTTCACTCAGCGCGAGCAATCCTTTTTCATGACGGTTATCGCGAAAAAAGCCACGCATGCGTAGCACGCTACTTGGAAGAAAAATATGTTAAGACAGGTAAACTTGAGAAAAAATGGGTTGAGTTACTTGACTATCATAGAGAAGTAAGGGGCGTTGAGCAATATGATTTAAGTTTCTTTTCTACTGGCGAAGAAGCAGAGAAGGCCATAGAATCTTCAGTAAAATTTTTAGAACGTATGAAGAGCTTATTTAATTCATTACTAAATAATGAAAATACCAAACCAAGAATCTAAAAAGAGTTACAAATTTTTTGTCCCTAAAATCTTTATTCGGACTTTTGGTTGCCAGATGAATGTACGGGATTCAGAGGTAATTTGTGGCTTATTGGAGAAAGAAGACTATAAACTCACCAAAATTGCTGAAGAAGCAGACATCATTCTACTTAACACCTGTTCAGTTCGCCAACATGCAGAAGATAAAGTTTGGTCAGAGGTAGGTAAATTCAAAAGATTAAAGATTAGAAATCAAAAATTATTAATCGGTATAGTTGGTTGTATGGCTCAGAATTATAAAGCTGATATTTTTAAGAAAGCACCTCAGGTAGATTTTGTAATAGGTCCTAATGATATTCACCAGATACCCAATATTATCAGAAAATTTACAAATAACGAATTAAAAGTTACAGATAAGATCTCTAAGATAGATGGAAAGATTCGGCCAGATTTTATCTATCATACAGATTTCAAAGAAAGTAAAGATTTCTCTTATGTAGTGATTTCTGAAGGGTGTAGTAATAAGTGTAGTTATTGCATTGTGCCTTATGTAAGGGGAGAATTGGTTTGTCGAGACTATGAGGATATATTAAGAGAAATAGAGGAGAATATAGACAGAGGAATAAAGAAAATTACTCTCTTAGGACAAAATGTAAATTCTTATCAGTATGATGATATTGATTTTCTAAAACTTCTTCAGTTAATCGATGAAATCAAAGGATTAGAAAATTTTAGTTTTATTACTTCTCATCCAAAAGATACCAAAATAGAATTATTCGAAGTAATGCGTAATTTGGAGAAATCAGAGAAATTCTTACATTTACCTGTCCAATCAGGTTCAGATAGAATCTTAGAACTTATGCAGAGAGAATATAATAGAAGATTCTATTTAGACTTAGTTGAGAATTATAAGAAAATCGTAAAAGGTGGAGTCCTGACTACAGATATAATCGTAGGCTTTCCTACTGAAACAGAAGAAGATTTTCGTCAGACCTATACTCTAATGAAAGATATTCAATTTGATTCTGCATATATCTTTAAGTACTCAGGAAGGCCACATACGCAGGCAGCTAAATTGACAGATAGTATTCCAAAGAAGGAGAAAGAAAGGAGACATAAGATTTTATTAGATTTACAGATAGAAATATCAAGAAAATTAAAACGCTATAGCACTATAATTCAAGTACCTCTATAACATATAAGGATAGAAAAATTTTATGAGAGAAAAGGTAATCTTTCTTGTAGGTCCAACCGGTGTAGGAAAGACACAAGTCTCTATAGAATTAGCTAAAAGAGTAAACTGTGAAATTATCTGCTGTGATTCTATGCAGGTATATAAAGGTATGGATATAATAAGTTGTAAGGTCTCTAAATCTATAAGGAAAAAAATACCTCATCATCTAACAGATATTGTCTCTGTCGAAGAAGAATTCAATGTAGCAGAATGGGTAAATTTAGCTTTAAAGAGTATAAGAGAGATACACAAGAAAAGGAAAATTCCTTTAGTCGTTGGAGGAAGTATGCTTTATATGAGTTGTCTCTTAGATGGTATATTTGCCTTACCTTCATATGTAAAAACAGATGCTGAATCTATACGAGATTCACTTTATAAAGAAGCAGAAGAATTTGGGAAGGAATTTCTATATAGAAGATTAGAAAGAACAGATCCTCTAACAGCAGAAAAGATACATCCAAATGACTTAAGGAGAATCATTAGGGCATTAGAGGTATATGAGATTCATCAAATACCTATATCTATCTTACAGAAAGGCAGAAGAGGAATCATAAGTTTATATGATACAAGAACTTATGGTTTAATTCGCCAAAGGGAAGAGCTATATAAAAGGATAGATGAAAGGATAGAGAGGATATTTAGAGATGGATTAGTTAGAGAGATAAAGAATTTGGTTAGATTAAATTTAAGTAAGACAGCAAGTCAGGTGATTGGAATAAAAGAGATCAAAGGTTATTTAGAAAAAAAATACACTTTAGAGGAAACAAAACATCTAATCTCAAAGAAGACAAGGAACTATGCTAGGAGGCAGATGAGTTGGTTTAGGAGGGATAAGAGGATTAAATGGATAGAGATTCAAGACAGCGATGATGAAAAGTCAATAGCAGAAAAGATATTGAATTTAGATAATCTGTGAGAGATGGAAAGGGTATTATTAGTTACTACAAAGATCGATTCACAAAAGGATAGCTGGCTGGCAGAAGAGATGAGTAAGGAGTTAGTCTCTTTAGCACAGACTTGCGGAGCAAAGGTTGCAAAAGAAATTATTTGTCGTCTAAAAAAACCCACAGCAAATCTTTACCTTGGAAAAGGAAAGACCGAAGAATTAGCAACGATATGTCAAGCTGAGTCTGTTGATACAGTAATTTTTAATCATGATCTCTCGCCAGTCCAACAGAGAAATTTAGAAGAAGCCATCCAAAGAAAGACTATAGATCGGACTCAGTTGATCTTAGATATCTTTGCCCAACATGCAAGGTCACCCGAAGGAAAGACACAGACAGAGCTTGCTCAACTTATTTATCTCTTACCGAGACTAACGGGTAGAGGAATTATGCTTTCAAGATTAGGAGGTGGAATTGGAACTCGAGGCCCAGGAGAAAGAAAATTAGAGGTAGATAGAAGAAGAATAAGAGAGAGGATAACCAGATTAAGGAGGGATTTAAAGGAATTGTCCTGTCATCGTCTTATGATCCGCAAAAAAAGGATAAATGCAGGGTTTCCTTTAATTTCATTGGTAGGTTATACAAATGCTGGAAAGACTACCCTCTTAAATGCCTTAACCGATGAGAATCAATTAATCTCTGAATCTCTCTTTACTACCTTAGATCCAAAAGCCAAAAGCCTCATTTTACCTAACAATCTAAAGGTCGTTCTTTCAGACACTGTTGGCTTCTTAAATCGGCTTCCACATCATCTAATTGAGGCATTTAAAGCTACACTGGAAGAATTAACTTATGCGGATCTAATCATCCATGTCTTGGACATAAGTCATCATTTAGCCTACAAACATAATGAAGCAGTACAGATAGTACTAAAGGAATTAAATGTCCAGGATAAACCTACCATCATAGCCTTAAATAAGATCGATCTATTAGAAGATAGAGGTTGGTTGGAGAGAACAAAGTTAGATTTTCCCAATTCTGTGG
>DDKR01000057.1 GCA_002340085.1 Candidatus Omnitrophica bacterium UBA2593 | reverse complement strand
TGCGAAAACCATGAATGGTTATAATGATATTACCAATAGGGGCACCCTTAATGAACAAGATAAGTCGAAAGACCACTGCATTATAATTTTTACCTGATATATTGGTTATTTCTCCACTTACGACTAAACGGTCTCCTTCTGTATCTTTTTTAAAACTAATATTATCGTAACGGAAACCTCTCCACATATTTAGAATAAATTCAGTTGTCTTTCGTCTAATCTCTCATCTTCCGAGAAAATAGAGACCTTTCCATACTCTCCATCGAAGCCGGGCTGAATATTGACTCTGCTTTCTCTTACTCTTAATATTCCTTCTGTGATGCGCCAGCTTAATCTCTTTTCTAAGTCTTCTTTCTTTGCGTTCATCAAAATCTCAAATTCACTTCCAAAATTCGAGATAGCTAAAAGGTATTCTTTTTCAATTGCTTTTGAGCTCTTAGTCATTCCTTTTGCTTCAGCGATTATTTCATCTAAGGGAATTAAATTTTTAAAAGGGATTACATTTTCAGGGGTAATTCCTTCGGCTCTATCTGCCAATTGCTCAACCCTATTCATCACTCCTACAGTTACAGGTTTTTTACATTTAGGGCAGATTCCTTTGTTTTCTTTGGTCTCTTTAGGAGAAAGTCTTATCCCGCACAATCTGTGGCCATCGAAGTGGTATTTACCTTCTTGGGGAAAGAATTCAATTGTGTATAAGAATCTCTTTTTATCCTTTGTCTGTAAAACTTCTTTTATAGTCTTATAATCTAACTCGCAATCAAAGACATTTGCCTCTCTACCTATACGGGATGGTGAATGAGAATCAGAATTAGAGATTAAAGTAAATCTATCTAATCTGGTGAGTCGCCAGTTCATTGCAGGATCGCTGCTCAAACCTGTCTCTAATGTAGATATTTTTTGAGTTTCTTCCTCAAAACAATCCTCAATCCTGTCAAATCCAGACATAGAACCAAAGACAGAAAACCAAGGAGTCCAGATGTGTGAAGGTACAACCATACAATCTTCATCGATATCGAAGACGATACGGGCTAACTCTTGACAGTCCAAACCTAATATCGGCCTACCGTCACTAGATAAGTTGCCATAGCGACTTAAAGTCTCGTTAATTTTATCTGCGGCTTTGAAAGAAGGAGCAAAAATCATGTTGTGAACCCGATAAGTCTTGCCTTTCTTTGAATAAATAGAACTTATCTCACCAGTCAGAATAAAGTATACATCCTTATATTTAAATAAACCATTATTTAAATCCTCCAAATTATTCTTTAGTTCTTCTAACCACAGATGGTGAGTAAAATCTCCTGTCCCCATAAGTTTTATTCCTTTTAATCTTGCCCATTGAGCAATGTGAGAAATATCCATATCCTTTGAGGTTGCTCGGGAATATTTTGAATGGATATGAAAATCTGCTATAAATTCCATTTCTGTGTTATTGGGTTTACTTACGTTATAGCGTTACTTACGTTGAGAAATTAAATATTTTATTAGACCTGAATTTATCTGAGAAACTTTATCTGCCTATCTATAAATCTTATCAAATGTTTCTTTGTTAATGTAACTTAAATCTAAAGCAATGTAAAGTATGCTTTGAATCTCTGAGGCAGAGGATTTAGAGATATAAAGAAATTGGTAAATCTTTGTTTGATTGCCGTGAAAATCCCTCAGCACTTATAGCTTGATCTTTAAATCTATGATCTCGTTTAAATTTCTCATTTCTATTATTGCTTCGTATATCATTTTAACTAAGACTCTTGCCTCCTGCCAACACTCTAATTCTTCAAATCTCCTAATCTTCATTTATAACGCTATAACCCAATAACGTTATAACGAACCTACTTCTCTTATTATAGAGGTAACATTTCCCCAATGGGTTCCTTGCCAATAAATCCTCTGACAATTTGGACAGATAAAGAAATCAGCTTGGGTCTTAAATACATATTCGGGGACTCTATCTTTGACTTTATCTTTTGAGATTGGGGAGATCTCTTCATTACAAATCGTACAGCGAGAAAACATGGTATCCTCATCTAAAGATAGATTCAATTCTTTTATTACCTCTGAGAGCTGTTCCTTTACTAGATTACCCTTTATCCAGAGGAATCTTACCCCCTTAGGAAGAGAAAACCTCTTATTTCTTGTGAGAATTACCCTCTCTTCTCTTAATGCTTCAATGACGAGTGAACTCTTATTTTCTTCTTTAAAATAGGCTGTATCATAACCTAAAATTCTCAACCACTTAGCCAATCTTCCCAATTCCTTTGTAACCAAAAATTTCATCTTAAAAACTGAGGTGCTTTTAAGGTGAGACTTCTTTGTAAGAGACTATCCCTTATATACGATTTTTCCTCTACAGATAGTATGTTCTACAACTCCTCTTAATTTCCAACCAATGAATGGTGAATTCTTTGACTTTGATAAGATTTCTTCTTTTTTTACTATCCATTCCTTATTTGGATCAAAGATAACAATGTCTGCATCTGAACCTTCAGATAAACTTCCCTTATTTTTTAAGCCTAATAATCTTGCTGGATTTAAAGACATCTTCTCAATCAACTGGGAAAGACCTAAAATCCCTTTTTCTACTAATTCAGTTATTCCTAAGGATAGAGCTGTCTCTAAACCAATTACACCAAAAGGAGCTTTCTCAAACTCTAATTCCTTTTCAGCTTGGGTATGGGGTGCATGGTCTGTAGAGATGCAATCAATGATGCCTTCTTTTAATGCTCTTTTAATTGCTTCTTTATCCTTCTCTGTCCTTAGAGGGGGGTTTACTTTTGTATTTGTATCATAGGTCTTTGTAGATTCATTCGTTAAAGTAAAATAATGTGGGCAGGTATCACAGCTGATGGAAATTTTTTCTTCTTTTGCCCTTCGAATTAGTTCTATAGATCTGGCTAAACTTATATGAGAGAGATGAATATGTGAATTTAAGTATCTTGAAAGCTCTATCTCCCTGGCAACGAATATGGTTTCAGCAATCTCAGGGATTGGTCTTAAACCCAAGATAGTTGAGATCTTATCTTCATGGATACACCCATATGAACTTAAGTCTTTATCCTCACAATGTGAGATTACCAAAAGTGAAGGCATCTTTGCATATTCTATTGCTCTTCTCATCACCGAAGAGTCTTTTACCGGTTCACCATCATCAGATACAGCAACACAACCTGCTTCTTTCAACTCTCCAAAATCAGAGATTTCTTTACCTTCTCTTCTCTTGGTGATTGTCCCACAAACTAAGATATTTACTAGATCGATTTTTCTAGCTTCATCTAATATACCGGAAACTGTCATTCGATTATCTATAGGTGGTGAGGTATTTGGCATACACAGAACTGTAGTAAATCCTCCTTTTCCAGCAGCTAAAGAGCCGGTGTATAGAGTCTCTTCATCTTCTCTTCCAGGAATCCTCAAGTGCGTGTGTATGTCAACTAAACCAGGAGAGACTATCTTTCCTCTTGCATCTATGGATCTTACACCTTCTGTCTTTATCTCTTTTTGAATAGAGATTATCTTTTGTTTCTCAATTAAGATATCGAAAATCCCGTCTATCTTATTCTTTGGACAGATTAATCTTCCTCCCTTAATAAGTAGAGCCATATTACCTCAAGTTATTCAAGTTAGGGAATTACTCGAGTTACTCAAGTAACTTTCCTAACTCACCTAACTTCCTAACTCTCTAACTCACCTAACTTATATCTCTTCCTTTACTCCAGACAAAAGATAAAGAATCCCCATTCTAACCGCAATTCCATTTGTAACTTGATCTAATATCACTGAGTATTGTCCATCAGCAACATCTGTAGATAGCTCTATTCCTCTGTTTACAGGTCCTGGATGCATAATTAAGACTTCTTTCTTTACCTCTTTTAGTTTTTCCTTATCGATTCCAAAGAGTCTTATATATTCTTTTAACGAAGAGAATAAATTTTCTTTTTGACGCTCTAATTGCAATCTTAAAACATTCAGTACATCTGCTTCAATTATCGCTTCTCTTATATCATAAGTTATCTTTACGCCTAACTTCTCAATATCTTTTGGAATTAAAGTAGGAGGTCCACATACACAGACATTTGCTCCTAATTTTTTTAATCCGTAGATGTTGGATCTGGCAACTCGAGAATGGGAGATATCTCCAATGATACTTACGTTTAAGCCTTCTATTTTTTTCTTTTTCTCTCTTATGGTAAATAAATCCAATAAAGCTTGGGTGGGATGTTCATGAAAACCATCGCCTGCATTGATTACCGAAGGTGAGACTATTTTGGAGAGCAAATACGCAGCTCCTGAGGCTTGATGTCTTATGACGATAAAATCAATATTCATTGCCTCTATATTTTTGGCTGTATCTAATAAAGATTCTCCTTTGGTAACTGAGCTTGTAGTTGAGCTTAAACTTACTGTATCTGCAGATAGTCTTTTAGCTGCTAATTCAAAGGAGGTTCTAGTCCTTGTAGAAGACTCAAAGAAGAGAAGAACTACTGTCTTACCTCTCAAAGTAGGTACTTTTTTAACCTCTCTTACTGAGATCTCTTTAAAAGACTCTGCTGTATTTAAGATTAATTCTATCTCTTCTTTAGTCAGATCTTCTAAGCCCAATAGATGTTTTCTCCTCCAAACAGCCATTCTTAATCCTTCTCTAAGATAACGACTTCATCTTTCCCATCTACTTCTTGAAGTCTAACTTCTACATTTTCTCTTTTTGAGGTAGGGATGTTTTTACCCACATAGTCTGCTTTGATAGGGAGTTCTCGATGTCCTCTATCAACAAGGACAGCTAATTGTATGGATTTAGGCCTTCCAAAATCGATCAACTCATCTAAAGCGCATCTCACAGTCCTCCCTGTGTATAAGACATCATCGACTAAGATAACTGCCTTATCAGAAATATCAAAATCAATCTCAGTTTTATGGACGACTGGCTGCGGACCAATTTGGGTAAGATCATCTCTGTACAAGGTGATGTCTAAGATACCTACAGGAGGTAGCTTCTTAGAAATTCTCTCTATAGATTTAGCTAGTCTTTGAGCAAGGTATGCTCCCCGATTGCGGATCCCTACAATTACCAAATCCTTTGTAAATTTATTCTTCTCTAAAATCTCATGGCTGATTCGCATAAGACTGCGACCAATAGCATCTTTATCTAATATCTTTGCCTTCTCTTTCATTAATCGGCCTTCAATAAAAAAACCCAAGCCTCTCTCTTTACGGTTGGGTCTATTATCTCTAAGAATTTTTGTTCCAATTTATCCTACCTTGCCGGCCTCACCAGAGCCAACTTAAAGGTTTTCTCCAGTTTTTATAAATTTAACATTAAAACTCCCCCTTGTCAAGAAATTGTTCTGGTTTAACTTTTCTTATATAATCTCTCTAAGCGCTGCTTAATCTTTGCCTCATAGCCAATATCTGTAGGTTCATAGTATTTGACTTTCTTTAAAGTATATTTCTGTTTTACAAAATGACCTTCATAGTTATGAGCGTATTTGTAACCCTCACCATGCCTTAAGATCTTTGCACCTGGGTAAGAGGTGTCTTTGAGGTGATTGGGAACTTCTTGAGTTTTCTGTTTTTCTATGTCCTGGTAGGCTTTATCAATAGCTAGGTAAGTAGCATTAGATTTTGGTGCACAGGCTACATATATTGCTGCTTGAGCCAAAGGAATCCTTGCTTCAGGTAAACCCACAAACTCTGAAATCTGTAAAGCGGCATTCGCCAAAACCAAAGCTAAGGGATCAGCATTTCCCACATCCTCTGCTGCACAGATACAGATCCTGCGGGCAATAAAACGCGGATTTTCTCCAGCATACAACATCTTTGCCATCCAGTATAAGGCTGCATCTGGATCAGAACCCCGCATAGATTTTATAAAGGCAGAAGCTGTATCATAATGAGAATCTTCATCTCTATCATAAAGAATTGCCTTTTTCTGGATTGATTCCGAAGCAACTTTTAGATTGAAGTTTATAAGACTATCTTTAGACTTAAGAGTCCCCTTTACTCCTATCTCTAAAGCATTGAGAGCGCGTCGGGCATCTCCTTCACACACTTTAGCCAAAAATTTCAATGCTGGTTCTTCTGTCTTTATCCTTAAAGCCCCAAAACCTCTAATCTTATCTGAAAGAGCCGATGATAGAACTCTTAAGATTTCAGTCTGAGTTAAAGGTTTTAGTTCAAAGACTAATGAGCGCGACAACAACGTAGAGACTAAATAAAAGAAAGGATTGTGGATTGTAGCACCAATGAGAATAAAATTTCTCTCTTCTAAATCTGGCGCTAAGACTTCTTGCTGGGCTTTATTGAACCGATGAATCTCATCGATAAAGAGGATTGTTTTCTTTGCTGTCATCTTCTTTCTATTTTTTGCCTGCCAGATTATCTTTCTTAATTCTTCAACATTTGAACTTACTGCATTTATCCGCACAAATTCAGATTCAGTGATATTAGAGATACACCAAGCCAAAGATGTCTTACCAACTCCCGGTGGTCCATAGAGAATCAAAGATACGAGTGTATCTTTCTCAATTGCTTTCCTTAACAATTTATTCTTTCCTAAGATATGTCGTTGGCCAACAAACTCATCTAAATTCCTTGGACGCATGCGTATTGCTAAAGGTAAATCCTTATCTTCTATTCTTCCAAATAAATCCATAGAATCGGTATCTCTCATCTGTTAATAATAAAAACCCCCGCTTTTGCCGTCGACCAGAGGCAATC
>DDKR01000137.1 GCA_002340085.1 Candidatus Omnitrophica bacterium UBA2593 | reverse complement strand
TTTTTATTAAATTTGATATTAATTTGAGCCGCCCGCGACTCGAACGCGGCACCCACGGCTTAAACATCTTGTTAACTGTATATCGCTATACAGATCAGACTATACCATCTCCCTTTAATTTAGAGAGTCCCGATTATAGTCGTTGAACCTTCCCCTTTACCTCTTAGAGGCTTGGCTGCGGATTGCCTGCACTCAGAAATTGTTACCTTCTTTTAGCAAGGTATTCTAAGATACCCCAGACTTCCCCGCAATTTACAGGATTTTTTTCACTATCAGTTACCCAATAGTGGCCCTTTTTCAAAGGCCGTTGCTCTACCGGATGAGCTAGCGGCTCAAATTTCAAAGAACAGAATTTTTATAAAAAGATAAAACTAATTTTAAAATTTCTCTTTTTTGAATTTTCTTTTTCCAAATACTATTTTTTCTAAAGGGATTAATATAAATCCCTGAAGAAAAGTTAATTTCATTTGCAAATTTTATCAGATTTTTCTTTCCAGAAATCTCAATTTCATTTTTACTCTTATTATTTTACTACTTATATCAAATTCATCTAAAAAATTTTGTATTTTGCATCACTCGCGTCCAAATACATTAAAACTTCCATTATGTAACATGCTGTAAACAAATGAGATAAGATATATTGGCCTTCTTGAGATATGGCTTTTAATTTGGACAGCATAGGGCTTTTTGAGGCCATATAAGGCTATTTTTAACACTATTATCTCTCATAATTCCGTCGGAGTACATTTATTTAAGGTTAATTGTTAATTTGGACAGCATCTCAACAGGCGCAAAAAAGTGTAATTTGGACAGCAATGATCCATAATTATAAAATACATTTAGGTATTTACACTCATTATATATATTTTTCAAAGGCCGTTGCTCTACCAGATGAGCTAGCGGCTCCAAAGAAAAGAATTAAAACTCCATCAATTCTTTCTCTTTTTCTTTTAAGATTTGGTCTATCTTTTGGGTATACTTATCGATAATTTTCTGGATCTCATCTTGAGTTCTGTAACGGTCGTCTTCGGTAATCTTTCCCTCTTTCTCCAATTTTCTTGCTTTCTCAATTATCTCATGTCTTATAGTTCTTAAAGATATTCTTCCATCTTCTGCCATTCGACCAACTACTTTGATAAGATCTTGTCTTCTTTCTTTAGAAAGCGGCGGAAAAGATATACGGATAATCTTTCCATCATTTGAGGGTATTATTCCTAAGTTTGACTTCAGAATTGCTTTCTCTACCTCTTGTAAGATCGTAGGATCCCAAGGTTGAATTACAATTAATCTTGCATCTGGAACAGATATAGAAGCTAATTGTTTTAGAAGAGTAGGCTGTCCATAATAATCTATCCTTATTCCTTCAACTAGAGAAGGATTTGCTCTTCCTGTCCTCACTTCAGAAAATTCTCTTGCTACAGCATCTACTGCTTTCTTCATCTTCTCTTCAGTTTCTTTTAATATATCCTTGATCATCTTACGATTGTACCTACTTTTTCTCCTAAGATTACCCGTTTTATGTTTCCTGCTTTATTCAGGTTAAAGACGATTATCGGAAGTTTATTATCCATACAAAGGCTTACTGCTGTAGCATCCATGACTTTTAAGCCTTTCTTAATTAAATCTAAGTACCTTATAGAATCGTATTTTTTTGCTCTCTTTACTTTTAAGGGATCTGAGGAATATATTCCATCTACCTTCGTTGCCTTTAATATTACATCAGCTGAGATCTCTTTTGCCCTTAAAGCTGCTGCGGTATCAGTAGTAAAATAGGGATTCCCGGTACCAGCTACAAAGATTACTATTCTTTTCTTTTCTAAATGTCTAATTGCTCTTCTCCTGATGTAAGGTTCGGCGATTTGGTGCATCTCAATAGCGGTTTGGACTCGCGTAGGAACACTCATCCTTTCCAAAGCATCCTGAAGGGCTAGTCCATTTATTATTGTAGCTAACATTCCCATGTAATCGGCAACCGATCTTTCAATCCCCCATTGGGTTTGTTTTTCTTCACCTCTAAAGATATTTCCTCCACCCAAGACTAAAGCTATCTCTACACCTAAATCTCTTATCTCCTTAATCTGAGATGAAAGGGTCTTCAAAAATTCAAGATCTATACCATGGGCTAATTTCCCCTGAAAAGCTTCACCCGATAACTTCAATAGCACACGTTTGAAGACCGATTTCTTCACCTTATTCTTCTCCTACTTTATACCTTATAAATCTTTTAATAACAATATTTTCTCCTAGTTTGGCAGTAAGAAAATTAAGACAATCTCCTATGCTTATAGATTCGTCTTTTACAAAGGGTTGCTCCAAGAGACAATTCTCTCTATAAAACTTCTCTTTATCTTCTTGTTCTTCAATTAAATTTTGTGGAACATCTTCTTTCTTAAGATAAACAGGATTAGAAGCTGCAATATGCATAGCAATGTCTTTTGTAAATTTACAGAACTCTTCATTTTTAGCTACAAAATCAGTCTGGCAATTAACCTCTAAAAGAACACCTATCTTACCTGTAAAATGAATATACGATTCTACCCTCCCTTCTAAGGCTTTCTCTTCTCTCTTCTTCTCAGCAATTTCAATTCCTTTTTTCTTTAATATCTCTATTGCCCTTCCGATATCACCTTCTGCTTCTTCTAATGCTCTCTTACAATCACTAATCCCAATTTGAGTTAATTTCCTTAGCTCTAAGATCTTTTCTTTATCCAACTATTCTCCTTTCTTTTTGGGTCTCTTTTGTTTAGTCTTTGGGGTAGGTGGAGTCTCTTCCTTCTTCTCTACGATCTCTTCTATTACCTCAGGTTGAACTTCTAACTTCTCAATGGGTGTAACTGGCGCCCCAACTTCTATTTTAGGTTCTTCTTTTAAATAAGACAAGAAAGTCTCTCTTCCTTCTAAGATGCTATCAGCTATTATCTTAGCAATAATTTTGATCGATTTTATGGCGTCATCATTACCTGGGATAGGAAAGTCGATTGCATCTGGATCACAATTTGTATCGATAAGGGAGACTATAGGAATAGAAAGTCTTTTTGCCTCACGGATGACTGTTCTTTCCTTTTTTGGATCTATAACGAATACAGCTTTTGGTAATTGTTGCATCTCTTTTACTCCCGAAAAATTCTTCAGGAGTCTTTCTAATTCTCTATTCAGTCGCGAGGACTCCTTTTTGGACAGATTACCAAATACACCTTTTTCTCTCATCTCTTCTAATTCTTTAAGTTTATCTATAGATCTTTTTATGTAAGAAAAATTTGTTAGGAGGCCACCTATCCACCTACTATTAACATAAGGAGAAGTACACCTTTCTGCTTCGCTCTTAATTATCTCTTGGGCTTGCCTCTTTGTTCCCACAAATAGGACAACTTCACCTTGAGAAGAAATATTTTTTAAGAAATCTATTGCTTTATTCAAGCATTCGGCTGTCTTCTCTAAATCGATGATATGGATATTTGCGCGTTCACCAAAGATGAATTTAGCCATCCTTGGATTCCAATTTGAGGTTTTGTGGCCAAAATGTACACCTGCTTCCAACAACTGTCTAATTAATTCTGTAGCCATCTCAAATTAAAGACTCTGTAGAGAATAGAGCTTCTTATAGAGACCATCTCTTTTAATGAGTTCGGAATGGGTTCCTTCTTCTATAATTCTGCCCTCGCCTAAAACGATTATCTTAGAAGCAGTTCTAACTGTAGAAAGTCTATGGGCAATAACGAATACAGTCCTTCCTTCCATCAACTCATTTAAGGCTTCTTGGACTAATCGTTCAGATTCAGTATCTAGCTGTGATGTTGCCTCATCTAGGATTAAAATAGGAGGATCCTTTAAAATCGCCCGCGCAATAGCAATCCGTTGGCGTTCGCCTCCAGAAAGTTTTTGTCCTCTTTCTCCGATTAAAGTATTGTAACCTGAGGGTAACTGCATGATAAACTCATCGATATAGGCCTTCTTTGCTGCCTGGCGGATCTTCTCATCAGAAACAGAATTATCTCCATAAGCGATATTATTTCTTATCGTATCATTAAAAAGGATGGTTTCTTGGGTGACTATACCAACTTGTCTGCGTAGAGAACCTAATTTTACATCTTTAATATCAGTTCCATCGATTAAAATTCTTCCTCTTCTTGGATCATAAAAGCGGGGAATAAGGTCTACTAAAGTAGTCTTTCCCACCCCACTCAAACCCACAATAGCAATAATCTCTGATTTTTTTGCCTCCAAATTTATTCCTTTTAATATATCCTGGGAATCATACCCAAACCAAACACCTTCAAAGATTATTCTTTCTTTGAAGGGAGCCAAGTCTGTTGCCCGAAAACTTTCACCTATAGAAGGAGAAGTATCTAAGATTTCATAGATACGGGTATTTGCAGCTAAGGCTTGTTGGATTATAGAATTTACCTGGCTCAATTTTTTAAAGGGTCTAATTAGAGAGAGAAGTGCACCTAAGAATAACCCAAAGACCCCAAAGGATAGTTTTCCTCCAATGACTTCTCTTCCTCCCCAAAAGAATACCAAAATTCCGCATATAGCACCTAAAAAATCGGTTAAAGGAGCTAAAATTAAAGACCTCTTTACAGACTTCATTGTTACTTTATAATAATCTCGGTTGTAAGAATCGAAACGCTTGATTTCATTCTTCTCCATACAGAATGCCTTGATGATCCTTGCGCCAAATATCGTCTCATAGAGTAAAGAATTTAAGTCTGCCATTTTCTCCTGAAGTTTCAAAGAGAATTGGCGTAAAATTCTTCCAATCCTTATAATAGGATAAGTAACCAGAGGTAAAAGAATCAAAGAAATTAGGGCTAATCTCCAATGGATATAGAATATGAGGAATAAAAAGAGTAAGACTAAAAACGATTGGTAAACCAGATCAGTTAAGCCGTAGGATACTGCATTCTCTATCAACCTCACATCATGGAGAATTCGTGAAATCAATTCACCTCCTCTCTTCTTGATGAAATAATCTAAAGAGAAACTCTGGAGTTTTAAGTATAATTTTGATCTAATGTCCCGAACTATCCTTTGACCGATATCAGACATAA
>DDKR01000036.1 GCA_002340085.1 Candidatus Omnitrophica bacterium UBA2593 | reverse complement strand
AAAAAAATTAAAGTATAATAGAGCTTATGATTAGAAAATTAGGTAAAAAAAAGAGAGTAAAAAAGATATTTTGGCTTTTGGCCATCTTAATCTTACCGGGTTTTCTCCTATGGGGATTTGATGGTATTATTCAGAGAAAGAAACTAACTTATGCAGGAAAGATCTTTGGGAAAAAGGTATCCTTTTCTGAATATCAAACAGCCCTTTCTGCCTGTAAAAGAAGAGCACAAATGTTATTAGGAGAAGATTTCTTTAAGATTCAAAAGCATCTAAACTTAGAGAATCAAGCTTGGGAATGGTTAATCTTAAAAGAAGAACTAAGGAGAAGGAAGGTCAAAGTAACTGACGAACAAGTGATCGCTGAAATCTCAAAATATTCCCTCTTCCAACACAAAGGAAAATTCACCAGAGAATTTTATCTGCGATTCTTGAACTATTTGCGCATCTCACCCAGGGAGTTTGAGGAACAGATAAGGACCCAATTAGGATTTACCAGGTTATTTGAAGAAATCACAAAAGAAGTAAGTCTAACCGAAGAAAAAATCAAAGAGAAATATAAAGAAGAAAAAAAGGAAGATTTTAATGAGGAGAAATTCATAGAAGAAAAAGAAGAATTCTCTAAAAGGTTAATCGAGGTAAAGAAAACAGAGGTCTTCAATCAGTTCTTAGAGGAGTTAAAAAAAGAGGCGGATCTTCAAGACAATATCAAGAGGATAAAGACCCCAGAAGAAATTTCAGTAGAGATTCCAGTAGAGACTCCAGAAGAAATCCCTCCAGAAACAGAGACCCCCCAACAGATACCCGAAGGAATCTTAGAAGAAGAGGTTTTAAAAGAATAGATGCGTGTAGCTGTGTATTACAACAATAACGATATCAGAATTCAAGATATACCTATCCCTGAAATTGCTGAAGATAAGATCTCAACCCAAGTTCATACCCTTAAACTAAGTTAATTCTCACTGAAAAACCCTATATTATAAGGATTTTAAGGTTATTTTGAAGGTGGTTGTCTGTCTTTATTGATTCTTTCTTACCTTAGGAAGTGAAATAGCAGCTTTTTTCAGCTAAAAATTTTGATTCCTAATTTTCTCAATTCCCGTGACAGAAAAATTTTATATTACTACTACAAATTCACCACGAGGTTTGTTTTGCTTAAAATAAGAGAGGAGTTGAGATATCTTAGCTCGTCTTACTTCTTCAAATTTCTTAGTTAATTCTCTGACAACTACGATCTCTCTATCTCCAAAGATCACCAAGACATCTCCTAATGTAGCTAAGATTCGGTGGCAAGATTCATAAAAGACCAGAGTAGACTCTAACTTAACTAACTTACGGAGTCTATTTTGCCGAGAAATCCTTTTATTTGGCAAGAACCCCGCAAAATAAAATTGGTGAGTGGTTCTTCCGGAAAGGACCAAAGCATTGATAAATGCAGTAGGTCCAGGAATTACAGTCATTTCAATATTATTCTTTATAGCTAAATTTATTAGATTAAAACCAGGATCAAGGATACCCGGAGTACCCGCATCTGAAACCAAGGCGACGGATTTACCTTTTTTAAGGAGCTCGATTAAATACTTACCTTTAGTAAAACGGTTGTGCTGGAAGAAGCTAGTAGTAGGAGTCTTAATTCCGTGGTAGTCGAGTAAAATCTTAGTATGTCGGGTATCCTCACAGGCAATTAGATCTACATTTTTTAAAACCTCAATTGCCCGTAGACTAATATCTCTTAAATTGCCAATCGGAGTTGAAACGATATACAACATCCTACTTATATAAAACCCTCTTACACTCCGGGAGTGTAAGAGGTATTTATCTTTCTTATTGAGAAACAGTCTTTATCTGTATCCTAACAAAATTAGCTAGGCCTTCTTCGGATTCAAAAAAGATTATTCCTTCCCAGCGTTGATTGAGATAACTTTTAACTTTAGGAATATCTAAATCTAAGGTTATTTCTTTTTCTTCATTAGGACCTATCCTTAGAAGGGTTTTTCTTGGCTTAAGCCATTCTTTTTTTGGGATCCAGGAAAAACCCGGAGAAGGAGTAATTACCTGTCTACCTGGCTCAGCAAAAGGAATAATTGAGTTGATCTTGTAAAGATGAACTACGCCATCATTGTTATAGACCTTTATCTTGGCAATTGCCCTATTTCTACCTAAAGCTACATCTTCTAAGATGACTGTTCCGGGCACCAAGCCTAAGAAACCAGCAGGCCTCTCTTTTATTTCAGATCTTGCCTCAGTCTCAATGTGAAAGACGGGTGAGACTGCTAAGACAACCCTTTCTTCTGCTTCGGGTTTTCCTTCTACCTCGATTCCTACTGCCCATTTCTGATTGCAATATTTCTCTTCATCAGGAATCCTTAAGAACATCTTCACCTCTTCAATGCTATTTGCCGGCACTAAAACCTCATTCTTTTCAAACCAAAACCAGGCCGGCTCAGGAATACTCGAATAACCTTTGAGTATCTTTGCTCCTATCTTATGTGGTTTGTCTACCTTTATACTGTAACGCCTAGGATTATCACTCCCATTGTAGACCTTAAAGCGCATCTTTATCCAGTAGTCCATATCATAGAGTTGGCCAATGGGTACTTTTTGGATTAAGAGGCCTCCTGGTTCAACTGATAAACTAATCTCTCTTTTCTCTTGAGCGATTCCTTCACCAGTATAAAAGGCATACATAGAGAGGAATAGGAAGACACACATTATCTTTTTCACATTTTCCTCCTAGTTTAAATTATGTTTGTTTTTGTTAATGTACCAATAATCTATAAAAAAGACCAAGAGGAGGGTAAAATACCAGCTTTCTTACAGTTTTTAGATTCATAAAGAGGAGTTTATTTTGTGCTCTCTTGGTCTTTATATGGGTTATTGAGTATAAATACTCATCTGTCTTATGCAGCAGTAGCATTGATCGTTACGACAATCGACTGCTCTGTACCTACATTGCTGTAAGAAGGTGCGGTAAACCTAAACCAAAGCCGTCTCTCTGCTCCCACTGGTACACCAACACCTGTCTCTGGTGGAGATGTATCTTTGGCAAAGACTGTAGCCGAACAGGTCTGATAAGCTGTACTCAACGCATCATTATCAGCAAAATCAGCTGCAACCGGAGCAGTTGCTCCATGAAACATTGCTGAGAGCATATAGTGGTCTATACCGGGTGTTCCTGTCTGAATTGCTGTCCAACCCGTAGGATTAGTCAACTTTAGCTGATAAGTCTCTACCACATTACCGTTATTGGTTACTGTAATAGCTGAAGTAGCGACATTAGTCGAACCTTCAATTACTGGGCCAAAGCCATAAGTAGCAGGTAAAACCGAAACAGAGAGAACTGGTGCAGCAAATAACCAGTTTGTGTTACTTCCTGAGTCAGTTGAAGTAGTACCTGCAACCAAAGTACTTCCCCCAGAAGCATCAGAACGAAGAACATCAAGATAAGAGAGACTTTGTACTCCTCCAAACTGTAGGATAATCTTAAAAGCTACGGTTGCGGAATCACTCCTTAAAGAAAGGAGTTGGAGTGAAGCTCCATTTAAGGTAAGACTATTTACGATCGTTTGAGTGCCAAGATGGTCAAAAGTTAAAGTTGCAGCAGTAGTTACATTTTTGGTAAAGTTATAAAAGGTAGTTGAGCCATTGATGGTTTGACTACCACCATCTAAAATCACACTATTATTTCCGTGAGTAAAAGTAGCTGTATTTGACCAGGTTCCTGTACAGTACATCGTAAAACCACCAGCATCGAATGTGCCAGCAGAATTAGTAAAATTTCCGTCAATATCTATAGGATTTGTAACGAGCTGTAAAGTACCTGCTCCGGAGTGAATAAGGTGATAGAAAAATTTACCTACACCTGTGCCGCCAGAGTTTAAAGTTTGGGTTACGCCCGACCCACCTGTAAAATTTACTGTACTGGTTCCCGCAGTAAATGTACCTTGATTTGACCAGTTACCATTCGTAGTTATAGTAGGTGAACCAGAGAGCGTCATACTTGCTCCTGCTCCAATCGTAATTCCTGCACAATAACCAACAATTACATTGGCATAAAAGACTGAAACTGCAATCAGAATTACTCTTAAGCTTTTTCTAAACACCTCTTCCTCCTTTCTTTACTTATACATCTAAGTTCTTTACCGTATGGGCATAATTCTCAATGAATTCTCTTCTTGGCGCAACTTGATCTCCCATAAGGATAGTAAAGGTCTTATCTGCCTCTACTGCATCTTCTAAGGTTACTTTTAGAAAAGTGCGCTTCTCAGGATCCATGGTCGTCTCCCAGAGCTGCTCAGGATTCATCTCTCCTAAGCCTTTATATCTCTGAATAACTAAACCCTTTCTGCCTTCGGATCTGACAAATTCTAAAATCTCCCTTAAAGAAAAGAACTTATATTCTTCTTTATCCCTAATTAGTTTATATTGGGGAGTCTTTGGTTTTTCATAAGTTAAAAAATCCATTCCTAATTTTTCCAATTTAGAGATAATTTTCTCAATTTCTTGTGTCTCAGATAATTCCATAAATTCGATCTCTTTTTCTCCTTTAGTTAACTCCACAAATTCCTTTTCTGAGTAGATAAAATGGTTAATTCCTTCCACTTTTACTCTATAAATTGGTAATTTTTGGGTTTTTTTATCCCACAATTCAGAAAATTTTTCGAAATCTATTCCCTTTTTCTTCAATATACTTGCGAACCTTTCTAATTCAATAAGTAAACTGAGAATCTCTTTAAATTGGTTGTTCTGAAATTGATGTCTATCTTTGATACGGATTAATTTAAAGTCTTCTCTTCCTAGATCCAAAAGTATCTTATCCATCTCTTCTTCAGTCTGAATATACTCTTCTATTTTTCCTTTCTTTATTCTAAATAATGGTGCTTGAGCAATATAGACATGACCTGCCTCAAGCAACTTAGGGACATGACGAAAGAGTAGGGTTAAAAGCAAAGTGCGGATGTGTGAACCATCTATATCCGAATCAGCCATGAGAATTATCTTATTATATCTCAACTTATTGATATCGAAATCTTCTCCTACCCCAGTTCCTAAAGCAGTAATGATTGCCCTTATCTCTTCATTAGATAAAACCTTATCTAATCTTGCTTTTTCAACATTTAAGATCTTTCCTCTTATAGGTAAGATTGCTTGAAATCTTCGGTCTCTGCCTTGCTTTGAACTTCCCGCAGCAGAATCTCCTTCTACGATGTACAACTCACATAGAGAAGGATCTATCTCTGAGCAATCAGCTAACTTGCCTGGAAGGCCGGCTGTCTCTAAAACTCCTTTTCTCCTGGTCAACTCCCTTGCTTTCCTGGCAGCTTCCCGAGCCCTTGCAGAGAGAATAACTTTATTTACTATTTTATTGGCAACCGGTGGGTGTTCTTCAAGGTAACTACTTAGAGACTCAAAGACACAAGACGAAACAATCCCTTCAACTTCAGAATTTCCCAATTTTGATTTGGTTTGACCTTCAAATTGAGGGAAGGAGAGCTTTACACTCAAAACAGAAGTTAAACCCTCACGTGTATCTTCTCCGGTAATCACAACATCTTCTTTTAACAGCTTCTTATCCTTTGCATATTGATTTATTGCTCTCGTCAAAGCAGATCTAAATCCTGAAAGGTGTGTTCCGCCATCGATTGTATTTATGGTGTTAGCAAAAGAAAACATTGTTTCAGAGTAACCATCGTTATATTGGAAGCAAAATTCAATGATTATTCCTTCTTTCTCCCTCTCAAAGTATACAGGTCTATGAAGAGGAGTCTTATTCTTGTTTAAAAATTCAACAAAAGATTGAATTCCTCCTTTGAATTCAAAAGTTGAGGATTTATCTTGTCTTTCATCTATCAAATTTATTCTCAGTCCTTTATTTAAAAATGCTAACTCTCTCAATCTTTGGGATAGAATATCATAGGAGAAATCTATGGGTTTGAAGATCTCCTTATCTGGTTTAAAGATAACCTTTGTGCCTGTAGATTTTGTCTTTCCGATAACAGTCAATTTTGTGATTGTCTTTCCCTTCTGGTATCTCTGATGGTAGATCTTATTATCCCTTTTTACTTCTACTTCTAACCATTCAGATAAAGCATTTACTACTGATACACCTACTCCGTGTAAGCCCCCTGCAACCTTATAGACCCGGTGATTGAATTTACCTCCTGCGTGTAGAGTAGTCAATACTACTTCGACTGCGGGTTTCTTCTCTGTCTTATGTATATCTACAGGAATACCTCTTCCATCATCACAGACAGTGACACTATTATTTGGATGTAGAATAACCTCGACATTCTTGCAGAATCCTGCTAAATGTTCATCTACGGAATTATCCAATACTTCGAATACAAGATGATGAAGGCCTTTTATAGAGGTATCACCAATGTACATCGCTGGTCTTCTTCTTACTGCCTCTATTCCCTCTAAGACCTGGATTGTAGTAGCGTCGTATTTATGCGCCTCTGGCATTGCTTTTAGCTTTATTTTTGATAGGTAAGCTTCTTAAACAGAAGATTATCTTTTCTACAGAATCAAATCTGAAATCTTTTCTTAGTCTTTCTAAAATTAGATTCTTTTTAAGATCCAATTGGTAAAGTAAAACCACTGAATCTACATTCACTCTTAATATTTTCTTTCTAAAAGAATGGATATAGAGATGTTTAGTCTCTTTGGGTGATAGGATTTTTCGTAATGAAGACTTTACTTTTTCATAATCTAAAGATGTTTTTTTAGATTTTAGGTCTTCTATAACTTTTTTAACCGTCTTAGAAATTTTTTCCATTGGGTAAAAGATCTGTACAGCATAGCTCATTTCTTATTTAACCCATCTTTATCGGCATAAGCATATAAAGGTAATCTTCTGTTCTAATTACTGTTGGTTTTTCTGGATCTATAAGCTCTAACTCTATAATCTCTTTTTCTAAATTCTTCAAAACATCAATTAGATAATAAGGATTAAAACCTAAGATTAGTTCTTTACCTTGATATTGAATAGAAATTTCTTCATAAGATTCACCGATATCAGGTGTAGATTTAGAAATGATTAATTTATCCTTAAGTACCTCGAATTTCACTGCTTGGTAATTAGTTGTAGAGAGTAAAGCTGATCTCTTTAAAGAAGCTAAAAAACTTAATCTATCTATCTTTAACTTATTCTCTATGGGTAAGGGAATCACATGTTGATAATCGGGAAACTCTCCTTCAATTAATCGGGAAATAATAGTGATCTTACCTAAATCAAAGAAAATTTGATTATCCCCAAACATTAAAGATAATTCACCTTCTCCTAAATTACGATTAAGTTCTAAAGCTGTTTTTAAAGGGATAACTACTGAAATCTCTTTTTGGATCTGTGAAGGTATTTTTCTTTTTACTACAGCTAATCGTCTTCCATCTGTAGCAACTAGTTCTAAAAAACCTCTATTAACTTTAAACAATATTCCATTTAAGATATATTTTATTTCTTCGCGGCAGATACAAAATATAGTTAGATCTAACATTTTTTTTAAAATAATTTGATCTAATTTAAAAATCTGTTTATCTTTAAACTCAGGTAATTTAGGAAACTCTTCTTTAGGAAGACCAAATAATTTAAACTGACAAGATTTTGTTTCAATAGTTATTAAATTATTCTTCTTCGTTTCAATTAAGATTTTTTCTTCGGGTAATTCTCTTACAATATCAGCAAATTTTTTAGCTGGAATAGTTATTGAACCACTTTCTTCTATCTCTATTGGTAAATCGTAAGTTATACAGATATCTAAATCTGTAGCAATTAATCTTAATTTTTCCAAAGAAGTATCCAAAAGGATATTAGAAAGAATAGGTAATGTTATATGGGGTGAAATTATATTTTCTGTAACTTGAACTCCTTTTAATAAATCACTTTTTAACATAGATATTTTCATTACTTTTACTTAATATTAATTTTAAATTAGTAGTAGTTAGTAGTAAAGAGTTTAAATTTGTTAAAACTCTTAAATTCTTTTTATTATAGAATTAATTATTAATTATTAAGTTGTTAATTTATTTGTTAATTTATTGTTTAATTATCTCTATAATTCTATCCACTCTTTTTTTTAAATTCCTATCTTTATCTATAAGATCTTTTATCTTATTATAAGCATAAAGAACAGTAGTGTGATCCATATTACCGAAATACTCTCCAATTTCTGGTAAGGAAAAATTCGTTAATTCCCTACATAGATACATAGCGATTTGTCTTACAAAAACAATATTCCTATTTCTTTTTTTTGTCTTTATTTCTAAAAGATTTAAGCCAAAATCCTCAGTAACTTTTTTTTGGATGAGATCTATACTGATCAATTTTATCGTTTCTTTTAATGTATCTTTTAAAACCTCCTTTACTAATTCTAAAGATATAAACTTTTCTTCTAAAAGCGAATAAGCAACAACACGAATTAAAGCTCCTTCTAATTCTCGAATATTCGTCTTAATAGTTTCAGCAATAAAATTTATTACTTCATCAGGTATCTTCACAGGTTCTCTCTCTACTTTCTTTCTTAGAATAGCAATTCTTGTCTCTAAATCCGGAGGTTGTAAATCAGTAATTAATCCCCAATTGAATCTACTTACAAGTCTTTCTTCTAATCTAGAGATTTCCCTTGGGGGTCTATCTGAAGAGATAATGATCTGTTTATGACTATCATATAAAGTGTTAAAAGTATGAAAGAATTCCTCTTGGGTAGATTCTTTCCCTGCAATAAAGTGGATATCATCGATAACCAAAATATCTATATTTCTATACTTTGTGCGAAACTTTGCAGTTGAATGGTGTTGGATAGCATCGATAAGCTCGTTTGTAAATCTCTCAGAGGGAATATAACGGATGAGATATTTATGGGGTTGTTTTTGAATAATGTAATGACAGATCGCCTGAATAAGATGCGTTTTTCCTAGACCCACACCTCCATAGATAAATAGAGGATTGTATGCTTTAGCAGGTGATTCAGCAACTGCTAAAGAAGCTGCATGAGCAAATCTGTTACAATTACCAATAACAAAGTTTTCAAATGTAAAACGGGAATTTAACCCTAAAGATGATACAGAAGATTCCCTTGTAATTTGAGATTTAAATTCCTCAGGATGAGAAAACTTTTCTTCACCTATACGAATTCGGGGATTTATTCGGAAATCTATCTTTATCTCTTCATTTAAGATATCTTTGAATTGTTCTTTGATAAGAAAGTAATAATTTTCTTTAAACCAGTCACAGAAGAATTTATTGGGTAGTTCCAATACTAAATGAGAAGAGTTTTTTTCTTCAACTATTAAATGAGAAAACCAAGCTTTAAATAAAGTTTCTCCTACTCTTTCTCTAATAAATTCTTTTATTTTCTCCCAAGCTTTCAATAAAGTTTTTTCTTTTTCCACAAGTTTTCCTAACCAATTTCCACAACTTTCACAACTTATTCACAACTACTCTATCCTTCTATCTAAAATTCCCCTTAGAGAAATTTTATTCCTTAAATCAATTTTCTCTATTAAGTATTCTCAAAAACCTTGTGAAGAACTAACTCAGTAGTTTCCAAACCCAAATATAATGCTGTGTAACCCAAAATCTTAAGATAATAACCTGATATAATCTCGATATAATTATGATATATTAGCTCTAATTTTTTCAAACTTCACCTAATTATATACCACCAAAAAATTATGGTCAAGAAAATTTTCTTGACATTAACTACTTTTTAATATAAATAATTAACCAGAATGAAAAAACACCTTCTTACTCCCACAATCATCAAAGCAAAAAAAACCCATGGTTTCCTCCGAAGAATGTCTACTCGTAAAAGTAGGCAGATTATCAATCGAAGAAGAAGAAAAGGAAGATATAGATTGACTATATAGGATGAGGAAAATAATTTTTTTAGCTATATCTCTCTATAGAAAACTCTCTTTTATCTTCCCTCCTTCTTGTAGATTCTACCCTTCGTGTTCACAATACACTCTACAGGCAATTGAAAAGTACGGCTTATTTTTAGGGTTAATTAAAGCTTTAAGAAGGATCCTGCGATGTCAAGCCTTTTCTTTGGGAGGATATGATCCAGTATAAAAGATGGAGAAAAGAGTAATAATTGCTGTTGGATTATCTATAGCCATTCTTCTCTTATGGTCAAAATATACTCTAAAATTCTATCATATTGAAAATAAAGAAGTTAGGGAAAAACCCTCTGAAATTATCTCTTTAGAACCTTCAAAGAGAGAGATAATAGAAGAAAAGATCGAAAATTTTTCTACTGAAAAATTCGAGTTGGAGCTCAATACCATCTCAGGAAGCATTAGAGAAATCTTTCTCAAAGATTATAAATACAAATTTCCTTTTGAAGACGGGTTTCTAATGAGAGAAAAAGGTGTAAATTTGATCTTTGAGCCTCTCTTTGAAAAAGAAAAAATAATCTTTTCTCATAAAAATGAAGAAAAGGAGATCTCTAAAATAATAAATTTTCCTAAATATAAAAATTTCATAGAGTTAGAATTAAATTTTAAGAATCCATCGGAAAAAAATTTGGATTTAAACTTAGAATTTTTCTTCTTCTCTTGGGATTTGGACAGAAATAAAGAAGAATCGAGATTTTGGGAGATAGGTATATTTAAGCCTGACCAGATCTTACGCCAGAGCCCTTTGCGGATAAAGCGAGCAATCTCTTACAAAGGAGATATTCAGGCGATAGGAATTAGGGATCATTATTTTTGTATCTTCATAAAATCAAAAGAATTTATAAGTTCTTTTGTTACGAGAAGATCTGATGAAAAGAAGATTGAGTTTTTTCTACCCCTTCAAATTCAACTCCCTCCAGGGGCCTCTGATTCAAGAAATCTCCTTATCTATTTAGCTCCCCAGGATCCCAAAATCCTTAAATCTATTGATCCTAGATTTTCAGAGATTATCTATTTTGGATTCTTTGATCCTATCTCTAAACTTCTCTTAGGTTTTTTAGAGGTTCTCTACCGAGTTTGCCGAAATTGGGGTTTTGCCATTGTCTTACTCACATTCTTTATCTTCCTTCTCTCCTATCCTTTAACTCTAAAGCAATTGCGTTCTACAAGACAACTTCAGACATTACAGCCTGAGGTCGAAGATCTAAGACGGTTGTATAAAGATAACCCCCAGAGATTAAATAAGGAGATTATGGAGCTTTACCGAAGAAAGAAGATAAATCCCCTTGAAGGCTGCCTTCCTTTATTCCTTCAGATTCCCATATTCTTCAGTCTCTATCAGGCTTTGATTCGCTCTTTTGATCTAAGGGGTGCAAATTTCTTATGGATTAAGGATCTCTCCAGGCCAGAGAATCTCTTTGGTAAGAATATAAATATTTTGCCTATCTTTATGGTTTTGATGATGTTTCTTCAACAAAAGATGTCAGGAGCTGGTTTAACTAAAGAACAAAGAGAACAGCAAAGGATGATGAGTATATTCTTGCCCTTTCTTTTTGGTTTTATCTTCTATAACATGCCTTCAGGTTTAGTTCTCTATTGGTCTACGCATACTTTACTTACACTTCTCTCCCAATCTCGAAGCTTAAAACCTTTTAGGGTATGAAAAGGAGAATTTTTAAAGAAAATGACTTGACAGGTGGGAAGATTTTGGATAATATAAAGCAAATTGTTCCCCGTGGAACAAGTGTAGTCGAAGTATTTCTAAGATGCTAATTTCTTTCAGTTCACCAAAGAGAGAATAACAAGGATGTTGTTAAGAGGGACTCACCGCTTTTAAAATCCATAATAAATGGGAAAGATCATCTCTGTCTGTAATCAAAAAGGTGGAACTGGAAAGACGACTTCCGCAATCAATATCTCTACTTATCTTGCTTTAGCAGGGAAAAAAGTCTTAGTTATTGATTTCGATCCTCAGGGAAATGCGACGAGTGGATTGGGCATAGATAAGAATGGAATAGAAAAGAGTATATATGAGGTACTATTAGGAGAAGTCTCTTTAGAAGAAGTAATAAATCCTACTGAGATCTCTAGTCTCTATGTAGTTCCTTCAAATCTGAATCTTACTGGAGCTGAGATTGAATTAGTCGCTTTTAAGGAAAGGGAGTTCTGCTTGAAGAAGGTAGTTACATCGATCAGAGAGAATTTTGATTTTATCTTTATCGATTGTCCTCCTTCCTTGGGTCTCCTTACTATCAACGCACTCGTTGCTTCAGATTCTGTCTTTATTCCTGTTCAATGCGAGTATTATGCTTTAGAGGGACTTACTCTACTTCTAAAGACGATTCAACTCGTAAAAGAGAATTTAAATCTTGAACTTGAGATTGGAGGAATAATTCTTACTATGGCAGATTTCCGTACGAATTTGGCTGAGGAGGTGATTTCTGAGACAAGGGCGTTCTTTTCGCAGGGAGATTCTCGAGATCTATGGAAAGGAGAGGTAAAGGTCTATTCTACAGTGATCCCAAGGAATATTAAGCTTTCTGAGGCACCGGGTTTTGGTAAACCAATCGCCTTTTATGATAGAGATTCTCTTGGTGCAAAAAGGTACTGGGAGTTATCTCAAGAGATATTAAACATCCCTGCTCTTGGTGAACTATATAAGGAGAGCTAAAGATGGAGAGAAAAGCATTGGGTAAAGGATTAGGTGCTTTAATTGGAGAGAGAGTCTCCAGACCCGAATCTTTTTATCCACAAATAGAAAAAGAAGATATCGTTTATCTCGATGTCAGAGAGATTGAACCTAATCCCTTTCAACCAAGAAGAGACTTTGATTCTGAGAGTTTAGAAGAACTTAAAACCTCGATAAAGGAAAAAGGTTTTATCCAGCCGATTCTAGTAAGAAAAAAAGGAGATAGTTACGAACTCATCGCTGGAGAAAGAAGATTAAAAGCTGCTAAGTTATTGGGTTTAAATAAGATACCTTCAATTATCCGCGAAGTTAAAGACGATGAATCTTTAGAGCTATCTTTGATTGAGAATCTCCAAAGAGAAGATCTTAATCCTATTGACCAGGCAAACGCTTACAAGTACTTAATTGAGAATTTCGATTTTTCTCAAGAAAAGATTGCTAAAGTCATTGGAAAGGCAAGGGCTACTGTTACTAACACATTACGATTATTGAACTTACCAAAAGAAATTCAAGATGAAATAAGAAGAAGAAGGCTTTCATCCGGCCATGCCAAGGTGCTTTTAGAGATCACCGACCTTCAAAAACAGAGATATTTGGCAAAAGAAATTATTTCTAAGTCTTTGTCAGTCAGAGAGTTAGAATCAATCATCCACAAGGGGTTAAAGAAAAAGAAGATTAAGATTAGAGAAGGAATATCTTCAGAACTTATCGCCATACAAACAGATCTGCAGAATATTTTAGGAACAAAAGTAAGGATAATTCAATACCGTAGACGGGGAAAGATCCAGATTGATTTTTATTCTTCTGAGGATTTAGAGAGGGTCTTAGGGATTATAAAGAGATGATTCAAGCAACCCTGATCGTGGTTAAACCTGACGGTTTAAAAAGATCTTTAACCGGAAATATCTTGACGAGATTATCTGAGACAAAGCTAAAGATTGTAGGAGCAAAGATAGTAAGGGTTTCTGAAGAATTGGCAGAGAAACATTACTCCCATCTTGAGGAAAAGCCCTTTTATCTTGAGCTAATAAAGTATATTACTGGTCAACTCCACGGAGATAACCGAGTTTTGGCTTTAGTCTATTGGGGAGAAGATGCAATAAAAAGTGTAAGAGAGATCGTTGGAGCAACTAATCCTGAAGAAGCAGAGCCCACTACGATCAGAGCCCAGTTTGGAAGGATCAGGAGATCAGGTTTGTACGAGAATGTTATCCATGCTTCAGAAAATGAAAGAGAAGCAGAGAAAGAGATAAAGCTTTGGTTTTCTCCTGAAGAGATAGCAGTTGAGCTATATCCAGTAGAAGAAGTTATTGAAGAGAAGAGATTAAAGAAGGCTTGGAAGTAAAAGAAGGTTTGGAAGTAGATGAACAGTATGACCGGCTTTGGAGAGGCAGAAAAGAAGACGTCTGTAGGTGTGATAAAGGTTGAGGTAAAGACATCGAACCACAAATTTAAAGATCTCGTCTTTAATCTACCCTCTGGCCTTTCTTTTTTAGAGCAATCTCTGAGGAAGGAGTTAGGCAGAATAGAGAGGGGAAGGATAAACTTTTCTCTTCAGATCCTTCCGGGAATAAAGAAAGAAGTCTTAGTCGATAAAAGATTATTAGAGGATTATGTGGAGAAGATAAAAGAGATTCAAAAAGATTTTGATTTAAAGCAGACTCTTTCAGTAGATGCACTTTTAAATATTCCAGGGCTCTTTTACATTACCGAAGATAAGAAGGAGAAAGAGAGGGCCTCTAAAACCATAAATATAGTGACTAAGAAGGCTGTTGAGAATTTGATCTCTAGTCGCAGAAGAGAAGGAGAGCTCATATTTAAAGATTTAAGAGAAAGAATAAAGACTATAAAGAATATCTCTACAATTGTCAAAAAGAGGCAAGCTCAATTCTTAAAAGAAAAGAAGATCAATTTTGTCCAATCAGCCGATTGGGAGGCCTTCTTAAAAGCTACAGATATAACTGAAGAGATAGTTAGAATAGGCTTTCATCTGAAGAATTTTAAGAGGATAGTCGAGGTTAAATCTAGGAGTATTGGTAAGGAATTAGACTTTATCTCCCAAGAGATGATACGTGAGACAAATACAATGGCAGCAAAGTCACAAGATAAAGAAGTGATCTTTAATTTAATTCAGATGAAGGCAGAGATCGAAAAGATTAGAGAACAGTTACAGAATGTCGAATAAAAAGACGCAGGTTTTAAATGTGGGATTTGAAAATATCGTCCTTTTAGATAGGGTTGTGGCAGTCGTCTCTTCAGAGACAAAACCTGTAAAGAGATTAATCTCTGAATCCAAGAATTTAAGGAAGGTCATCGATGCTACTGAAGGTAGAAAGACAAGGAGTGTAGTTGTTACAGATTCAGACCATCTAATTCTCTCTTCTTTAAAGCCTCAGACAATAACTGAGAGGATAAAGACCAAATGAGTCCTGCCAGAGATTTTACTCTGAGAGAGTATGAGAAAGAGGCTTCTGGTAGGAGAAAGAAGAGGTTTATCTTTGTCATCTCAGGGCCATCGGGTTCGGGCAAGACAACCTTGATAAGAAATCTCCTAGCTTCTTCAGATTTGAAGAGGCTTCTCGTAAAACCAGTATCTCTTACTACTAGGCCTAAAAGAAGAGGGGAAGAGAATAGGAAAGATTACCATTTCTTAACAAAAGAAGAGTTTATCTTAAAAAGAAAGAACAAAGAACTCTTAGAATCTACAGAATATTTAGGCCATCTCTATGGTACAGAAAAGAGAGTAGTTAGAAAACTTTTGGA
>DDKR01000020.1 GCA_002340085.1 Candidatus Omnitrophica bacterium UBA2593 | reverse complement strand
TTTTGAGGCGGAGTAGCTCAGTCTGATAGAGCAGGCGGCTCATACCCGCTTGGTCGGAGGTTTAAATCCTCTCTCCGCCACCATTTTTTATATACTAATTTCTACTGATTATATATCTTTATTTAGTTAGTAGGAGATTATATGAATCTAATTAGTAAAGTAAGAGAGACGATCAAAAGATACAAGATGTTTGATTTTGGAGACAAAGTTGTAATTGGTGTCTCAGGTGGACCTGATTCAGTATGTCTTCTCTATATATTGAATTCTCTAAAGGATGAATTTGGTCTATCGTTACATATTGGACATTTAGATCATATGTTGAGGAAAGACTCATTTGGAGATCTCTTATTCGTTAAAGGAATAGCTGAGCGATTGGGTCTGTCTATTACAACTGAAAGGGTCGATGTATCTAAACTAGCTAAAAAAGGTTCAATTGAGGAGATCGCCAGAAAGCTTAGATTTGATTTCTTATTTAGGGTAGCTGAAAACATAGGCACTAAAAAGATTGCTTTAGGACATAACAAAGATGACCAAGCAGAGACAGTACTTTTAAGGATACTGAGGGGTGCAGGTCTCTATGGACTTGGAGGTATTTTACCTAAAAGAGGGATTTTAGGCTTTGCAGTTACCAGACCCTTAATAGAGATAAAGCGTAAAGAGATAGAAAGTTATCTAAAAAAGAGAAAGATAAGAACAAGAGAAGATATTACAAATATTCAAGATTTGTATTTCAGAAATAGAGTAAGGAATAAGTTATTACCCCTTTTAGAGAAAGAATATAATCCAAAGATAAAAGAGATCCTTTTTAATATGGCAGAAAATATAGGCAGTGATTATGAATATTTAGAAGCAAAGAGTAGGAAATTACTTGAAAAATTAAAAATTAAGGATGAAAAATTAAAAATTAACCTTAACTTAAGAAAGATAACCAGCTTTCACCCCGCAATTCAGAGGATGCTCTTAAGGCTGGCAATTTCAGATCTAAAAGGTGACACAAGAAAGCTGACTTTCAAACATTTCAGAGAAATAGAGGATTTATTCCGCAATCGGCCAGATGGTTCAATCGTTGATCTCCCTCTGAGAATTTCTATCCAGAAAAAGAAAGAGACTCTCTCTGTCTATCTTAGATAACCTATCAACAGATTCAAAAGAAAAGTTTAAGAATCGATTCTCCTAATTTTTTTTAAGAAATACTAAGGATACAATCTATCTTCCTATTCCCGCGTTAAACTAAATCTAATTCTTTCTTCTTCTCTTTTTCTGTAGTATAATTCCTAAGAGATGTCTAAATATCTGGATACGCCCATCCAATATTTAAAAGGAATAGGTCCTAAGAGAGCTGAGCTCTTGCAAAATTTAGGAATAGGAAGAATAGAGGATCTCTTATATTACTTTCCTAAGAGATATGAAGATAGATCACAACTCCTACCCATTTCCAAAGTCAGAAGTGGTGAACTTCAGACGATAAAAGGAGCTGTACTTGCAAAAGGATTGAGAAGATCTTTTAGAAGAAGAGGTTTCAACATCTTTGAGTTAGCAGTTGGAGATTCTACAGGAAAGATATTTTCTGTTTGGTTCAATCAACCCTATCTAAAGGATTACTTTAAAGTTGGAGAATCTGTCATCCTCTATGGAAAGATAGAAGATTATAAAGGTCGATTACAGATGAATTCACCAGAGTTTGAGATTTTATCTGAAGAAGAACCGGATTCATTGAGTATGGGAAGAATTACACCTGTCTATTCTTTGACTGGAGGAATAACTCAGAGGTATTTCAGACAACTTATAAAGAACTGCTTGGAGGAATCCGTATCTCAATTAGAGGATTTCCTTCCTTATAACATCAGATCTAAACACAACCTTTTGAATTCAGCTCAAAGTCTTATCAATATCCATTTTCCTGAGAATTTCAAATTGAGAGAAGAAGCATACAAAAGACTCTCATTTGAGGAATTCTTTATATTTCAGTTATCGATACTGTTGCGAAAATTAAAGCAAAGAGAGAGAAAGGGAATAAGTCATAAAACAGAGGGTGAATTAGTAAATAGTTTTATAGAGAGCCTTGATTTTTCTTTAACTCAAAGTCAAAAGAAGGTCTTAGAAGAGATAAGGAGGGATATGGCTTCAATTTATTCAATGAGGAGGCTTTTACAGGGAGATGTGGGTTGTGGGAAGACTGTTGTTGCAACTATCTCAGCTGTAATTGCTATCCAAGGTGGCTACCAAGTAGCTTTTATGGTTCCTACAGAAATATTAGCCTTCCAACATTACGAGAACATTAAAAGTCAGATATCAAAAATTACCCATAGAGTGAATGTAGGTCTACTTACCAGTAGTCTAAATAAAAAAGTCAAAGATAAGATCTATCAACAGATAGAAGAAGGCAGAGTAGATCTAGTAATTGGTACACATACTCTATTAGAGGAAGAGCTGAGATTTAAAAGTTTAGGTTTAGTAATTATCGATGAGCAACATAAATTCGGAGTATCCCAAAGGACTCTCTTACCTAAGAAAGGAATAAATCCCGACATCCTCATTATGACTGCAACTCCTATTCCTCGGACTTTGGCTGCGTGTATCTACGGAGATTTGGATATCTCTGTGATTACAGAATTACCTCCCCAAAGAGAACCAGTAGAGACTCTTTGGTTTGATCAAGCTGAAAGAGATAAGGCCTATGAACTTATCTTTAAGATAGTTAAAGAAGAAAAACAAGCCTATATCGTCTATCCTATGATTGAGGAATCAAGAGACTTAGATTTAAAAGCAGCAAGACAGATGTATGAGGAATTGAGAGGGGGTGTATTTAGATATTTCAATGTCTCCCTCATCCATGGAAGATTATCTTCCAAAGAGCAAGAAAAGATCATGTCTCTATTCTCTCAGGGTAAAATTCAGATCTTAGTAGCTACAACCGTTCTGGAGGTAGGTTTAGATATTCCCAATGCTACAGTAATGGTTGTAGAACACGCCGAAAGATTTGGATTGGCCCAACTACATCAGCTTCGAGGAAGAGTGGGTAGAGGCAAAGATAAATCCTATTTCATCATAATTTCTTCTAATTGTGGTCCTGAGGCAATGAAGAGATTAGAGGCAATTACCAAGTTTTCCGATGGATTTAAGATCTCTCAAGAAGATTTAAAGATCAGGGGTCCAGGTGAATTTTTTGGGAAAAGACAATCTGGCTTATCTGAATTAAAGATAGCTGATCCTTTAAAACAGATGGATCTCTTAAAGATGGCAAGAAAAGAGGCAATCGATCTTTTAAGGAGGGATCCAAAATTGAAGGAAAGATCCAATCTAAAAGTTCGTCAAGCTATAGAGAGGAGATTACAGATCTTTTTAGGGAAATAATGAAGATAATCTCTGGGAGATTCAAAGGAAGATACATTAAGACAAAAAAGAAAATGAGACCTACTGAGGCTAAATTAAGGAAAGGATTATTTGACATATTAACAGATAAGATCTTAGAGAGTAGATTTTTGGAACTCTTCTGTGGGACAGGAAGTGTAGGAATAGAGGCTCTATCACGGGGTGCAAGAGAGGTCTTATTTGTAGAGAACGATCAGCAATGTATCAAGATCTTAAAAGAGAATCTTATTTCTATACCACATACTACATATTCCATATTTAGATGCGATGTCTTCAAAGCAATTAAGACCCTTTCTAAAGATAAAAGAAGATTCGATATCATATTTTTAGATCCACCTTATTACCGGAATCTAGCAAAAAAAATCTTGAATCAACTTGTTAAGTATGATATATTGGCAGACTGTGGAATAATTATTATCCAGCATCATAAGAAAGATATATTATCCAAAAAGACAGAGGGGTTAACTGTGTATAGGCAACAAAAATATGGAGACACAATATTATCATTCTATATTAAGAGATGAAGGCAATATACCCAGGAAGTTTTGATCCTATAACTTATGGACACCTCGATGTAATCAAACGTGCTTTAAAGATATTTGACGAAGTGATAGTCTCTGTAGCTCATAATCTTCAGAAGGTCCCACTCTTCACCCTAGAAGAGAGAGTTAGAATGCTTAAAAAGGCAACCAGGAACTTAGCCCGGGTTAAAGTCGAAGATTTCTCAGGCCTAGTTGTAGATTATGCTAGGGAAAAAAAGATAAATGTGATTATAAGGGGAATAAGGATGATCTCTGACTTTGAATACGAATTTCAGATGGCTCTAACGAATAGAAGGTTTAACCGAGAAATAGAGACAATCTTTTTGATGCCTTCAGAATCTTTGAGTTTTTTATCTTCGAAACTTCTAAAAGAGGCGGCTTCTTTAGGAGCAGATCTCTCTCCATTTGTCCCTCTTTATGTTGAGAGAGCTTTAAAGGATAAATTGACCTTCCATCTTTTGAGCAGATCAAAACATAAAGATAAAGGCAGAGGATTAAATGGTAAAGATAGATATTACCCAAATTCCACCCGAAGGAATTATTAAGACCTTAGAATGTTCGGTTGATGATCTATCTCTGGATTTAGAAGAAGCTAGATTTACCAACCCCATTCAAGTGACTACTCAGTTAAAAAGAGAGATAAATTTTGTGCGCATAGAAGGAGAAGTTAAAGGAAACTTAGAGTTAAGGTGTAGTCGTTGTTTAGAAGATTTCACAAAGGATTTCTCTTATGGATTGAATCTACTCTTCTCAGTAAAGAGAGAAGATGCATTTATTGATATCACAGAGAACTTGCGTGAAGAGATAATTCTGAATCATCCTTTTAAGGTTCTCTGTAAGTCCGATTGTAAAGGACTTTGTTCTCTATGTGGTCAAAATTTAAACAAAGGAAGGTGCAGCTGTGGCACTACCTAAAAAGAGGCATTCGAAAGCAAGGGTAAAGAGTAGCCGACAATTTTGGAGGTTGAATTCTCCAGCATTGGTTCGGTGTCCAAATTGTGGGAATTTAAGGGTTTCTCACCATATCTGTCCTAACTGTGGTTATTACAATGAAAGGAAAATAATTGAGATAAAAGAGAAGAAGAAAAAAAAGAAGAAATGATAAGAGTAGCTTTAGATGCTATGGGAGGAGATTTTGCACCTTCTTGTGTAGTTGAAGGAGCAGTTGAAGCAATTAGAGAATACGACATATCTATTACTTTAGTAGGTATAAGAGAGAAGATTGAGTTCTATTTGGATAGATTTAAGTATAAGAAAGAGAAGATCGAGATATTATCCTGCCCTGAAATTATTGGGATGCATGAATCAGCAGCTATCGCAGTAAGAAAGAAGCCAAACTCCTCCATCGCTTGTGGTATAAATCTTCTGAAAGAAAAAAGGGTATCTGCCTTTGTGAGCGCAGGTAATACCGGAGCGGTAGTTTGTGCAGCTACTCTATACTTAGGGCTCCTTTCCAAAATCGAAAGACCAGGAATTGCAATAATCATACCTACTTTAAAGGGAAAATCCTTAATCATAGATGTAGGAGCAAATATAGATCCAAAACCTGTTCATCTTTTACAATACGGAATTATGGCCCAAGCTTATGTAAAAAGTATTTTAGATGTGGGGTTACCTTCGGTTGGCCTCCTAAGTATTGGTGAGGAAGAGATCAAAGGAACAGAATTTGTAAGAGAGACTAACCGAATTCTCAAAGAGAGTAATCTTAACTTCATTGGAAATGTAGAGGGAAGAGATATCTTTTCAGGAAAATGTGATATAATCTTAACAGGTGGCTTTGCCGGAAATATTGCTCTTAAAGTAACTGAGAGTTTTGCTGAGGCAATAAATGAATTCTTAAAAAGACAGCTCAAAAGCAATCTCTTGGGTAAAGTCGGCCTTCTCCTTTTAGGAAAGAACCTCTATCAATTCAGAAGAAGCATCGACTGGTCTGAATATGGTGGAGGCCTACTTTTAGGAATAAATGGAATTGTAATTGTCGCTCATGGAAGATCCTCAAGTAAAGCCATAAAGAATGCCATACGGGTAGCAAAAGAAGAAGTTCAAAATAAGGTGAATGAAAAGATAACTGAGGAGATCAACCAATTATTATGAAGAAGGTTGGTATAATTGGAGTAGGAGAATATCTGCCTAAGAAGATTCTAACGAATTTTGATTTGGAAAAGATAGTCGATACTTCTGATGAGTGGATTATCCAAAGGACTGGAATAAAGGAAAGAAGGATTGCTTCAGAAGATGAAGCTACTTCAGATATAGCAGCAGAAGCAGCAAGAGATGCTTTAAGAGATGTAGGGTTATCAGTCGAAGATATTGAACTCATAATCGTTGCCACCATTACTCCTGATATGCAGTTTCCTTCAACTGCTTGCTTTGTGCAGGAAAAGATTGGAGCAAAGAAAGCCTGTTGTTTCGATATCTCTGCTGCGTGTGCGGGATTTGTCTATGGGATTGTAACTGCCTGTGGTTTTATCTCTCAAGGAATCTACAAAAATGCTTTAGTCATCGGAGCAGAAAAGTTATCTTCGATCACCGATTGGAAAGATCGAAATACTTGTGTCTTACTTGGTGATGGAGCAGGAGCAGTAGTTCTATCAGAGGTAGATGAGGGAGGAATTTTATCTAGCTATTTGGGTTCAAATGGGGCTCAGGCAGATCTCTTATATCTACCAGGAGGAGGTTCAAAGAATCCAGCAACTTACAAGACAGTGCAAGACAGAATGCATTACTTGAAGATGAAGGGAAGTGAGTTATTTAAAGTTGCGGTAATAAAGATGGCTGAATCTGTTCAGAATGCTTTAGAAAGAGCCAAACTTAGTTGTAAAGATATAGATTGGCTGATTCCCCATCAGGCAAATATGAGGATCCTTTTGGCTACTGCAAAGAGGATAGGCCTGAGTAAGAAAAAAATATACCTAAATATAGAACGTTATGGAAATATGTCTTCTGCTTCCACAGCAACTGCTCTGTGTGAGGCAGTAAGAGAAAGAAAGATAAAAAAAGGAGACATCGTCGTTTTAGATGCTTTTGGTGGAGGATTGGTTTGGGGAGCATGTGTAATCAGATGGTAAAGACAGCCTTTATCTTTCCTGGTCAAGGATCTCAGTATGTAGGTATGGGAAGAGACTTATATGAGAATTTTTCTGAGAGCAGAGAGATCTTTGATAAAGCAGAAAAAATTTTGAATTTTAATTTAAAGAGATACTGCTTTGAAGGACCTTTAGAGCTTTTGAAACCAACGGTTATCTGTCAACCTGTAATTTTAACTGTAAGTGTTGCTGCCTACGAGGCATTTAAGACAAAAGTAGATATAAAGCCTGCTTTTCTTGCTGGATTGAGTTTGGGTGAGTATACAGCTCTGATTGTAGCAGGGAGCTTGTCTTTTGAAGAGGGTTTGAGATTAGTGAAGAAGAGAGCTGAAATAATGGAAGAGGCTTCAAAAAAATATCCTGGTAAAATGGCAGCGGTTTTGGGCCTACCTCTGGAGAAGTTAAAAGAGATCTGTTCTAGGAGTGGAGCTGAGATAGCCAATATCAATGCTCCAGGTCAGATCGCCATCTCAGGTAGGATAGAGGCTGTAGATAGAGCTAAGGAGTTATGTGTTGAGATGGGAGCCAAAAGAGTAATTGAGCTGGAAGTATCTGGAGGATTCCATTCATCATTGATGTCTGAAGTCTCTGTAGATTTAAAGCTACCTCTCTCTAATACTCCTATGTTTTCTCCTTCGATACCGGTAGTGAGTAATTATACTGCTAGACCTCAATATAGAGTTAGTCAGATCCAGGAGAATTTGGTGTATCAAGTATGCTCTACGGTAAAGTGGGAAGATTCAATACGATTTATGTTGTCAGAAGGTGTAACCAGATTCTATGAGATTGGCCCAGGTAAAGTCTTAAAAGGTCTTTTAAAGAGAATTTCACCTGAGATCGAGGTGATAAATATTGAAAAGAGAGAAGATATAGAGGAAGTAACAATAGATGCGGCTTGAAGATAAGGTATCTTTAATTACAGGAGCTTCTCAAGGAATCGGTAAAGAGATTGCTCTTACCTTTGCTAGAGAGGGTTCTAAGATCGTTATCTTCGACATCAATTTAGAAGAAACAGAAAAGACAAAAGAAGAAATTTCCTCATTAGGAAGAGAGTCTTTGGTTTTTCAGATAGATATTACAGATTACCAGATATTAGAGGAAGCAGTGAAAAAAATTATTGACAAATTTACTAAAATTGATATATTGGTTAACAATGCAGGCATTACTAAAGATACACTCATCTTGAAGATGTCTGAAACTGATTGGAACAGGGTAATAGATGTGAATTTAAAAGGTGCTTTTAACTGTATCAAATGTGTCTCAAAATTTATGCTCAAGCAGAAGAAAGGTAAAATCATAAACATCTCCTCAATCATAGGTCTTAAAGGAAATATAGGACAGGCAAATTATTCTGCTTCGAAAGCAGGTTTAATTGGATTAACTAAGACAGCAGCAAAAGAATTTGCTTGGCGAGGAATCTCGGTGAATGCTATATGTCCTGGATTTATAAAGACTCAGATGACTGAAAGACTATCTGAGGAGATGAAAGAAAAGATGCTGAGTCAAATTCCTGTGGGGAGGTTTGGAGAGCCAAGAGAGGTGGCAAATCTTTGTCTATTTTTGGCTTCTGATGAATCTAGTTATATAACTGGTCAGACTTTTGTTATCGACGGAGGAATGTTAATAGCTTAGAAGGAGGAGGAAATGGAGAGAGCAGAAAGAATAAGACAGATAATCTCTGAACAGTTGGGAGTAAAGATAGAGGAGGTAATTCCTGAGGCCTCATTTATTGATGATTTAGGAGCAGATTCTTTAGATACTGTAGAGCTCGTCATGGCTTTAGAAGAAGAATTTGGTGTAGAGATTCCTGATGAAGATGCTGAGAAGATGACCAAAGTTGCTGAGGTCATAAAGTATGTCGAAGAAAAAACAGCAAAATAAGATTAAGGATTAGTTAAATAGATAGTTAGCCCGATTTAAAAAAGCGGGCTAAATTTTTTTATAATGAGAAGAGTAGTTATTACAGGATTAGGTGTGATTTCATCTGTAGGTAATGACCTTGAGATTTTCTGGAGATCAAATTTAGAAGGGAAAAGCGGAATAGATAGAATCTCCTCATTTGATCCTGAAGGTTTTGATTCCCAAATTGCAGGAGAGGTAAGGGATTTCGATGCTTCTAAATACTTATCTCAGAAAGAGATAAAAAGAGCAGATAAATTCGTTCAGTATGCGATTGCAGCAACTCACCAGGCAATATCTGATTCTCAGTTAAATTTAGACAAAGAGGATCTAAATAGGATTGGAGTCTTAATTGGTTCAGGTATTGGAAGTCTATACACCATAGAAAGAGAACACAAAGTCTTATTAGAAAAAGGACCCTCTAAGGTTTCACCTTTCTTAATCCCGATGCTCATCGTCAATGAAGCCTCTGGTCAAGTTGCCATAAATTTTAGATTGAAAGGGCCAAATTCCTGTATTGCTACTGCTTGTGCCGCAGGAGGCCATGCTATTGGAGATGCCTTTAAGATAATCCAGAGAGGAGAAGCAGAAGTGATGGTTGCAGGTGGGGCCGAGAGCTGTATCACACCTTTAGGTGTTGCTGGTTTCTGTTCTTTGAAGGCACTCTCTACAAGAAATTCAGAACCTAAGAAAGCGAGTCGACCTTTTGATAGAGAAAGAGATGGTTTTGTAATGGCTGAAGGATGCGGAATAGTCATCTTAGAAGAATTAGAGCATGCAAAGAAGAGAGATGTACCGATATACTGTGAGATTTTTGGTTATGGGATGAGTTGCGATGCCTATCATATCACTGCTCCTGATCCTGAAGGAGATGGTCCAGCAAGGGCAATGAGATCAGCCTTAAAAGATGCAAAATTATCCTCTGAAGCCATAGACTATATAAATGCTCATGGGACCTCAACCCAATTAAATGACAGGATAGAGACCATAGCAATTAAGAGAGTATTTGGGGATTATGCCTGTAAAATCCCTATAAGTTCAACAAAGTCTATGATTGGTCATTCCTTAGGAGCAGCAGGTGCCATTGAATTTATAGTTTGTTGTTTAGCAATAAGAGATAATCTGATTCCTCCTACCATAAACTATGAATATCCTGATATAGAATGTGATTTAGATTATGTTCCTAACAAGATGAGAGAAAGAAAAGTAGATGTCTGCCTTTCTAATTCCTTAGGTTTTGGCGGACACAATGCTACCTTAATTGTAAAAAGGTTCAGAGTTTAGTTATCATAGACATCTCTAACCCAACTTCCCCGACACAATGCTATCTTAATTGTAAAAAGGTTCAGAGAATAAAGATGGGCGAAACGATTACCGAGAAGATCTTAGCTAAGAAATCGAAAAGAAAAAGAGTCTTACCCGATGAGATTATCTGGGTAGATGTAGATTTGGCTTTGACCCACGATGCTTTAGGAGGACCCTGTTATAGCATATTCAAGAAAGAATTTGGTAACCAAAGAGTTTGGAACAGAAAGAGAATCGTCTGCGTAGCTGACCATTTTGTACCTCCAAAGGATATAGAATCAGCGATTATGTACCAGAGATTAAAGCAATTTGTAAAAGAACAGAGGATTTCTCATTTTTATTCTCTGGAGGGAGGAGAAGATTACGGAATATGCCATGTGATCCTACCTTATCATGGACATGTAAAACCAGGAGAGGTAGTCTTAGGTACAGATTCACATACGACTACTCATGGTGCTTTGGGTGCATTTGCCACCGGTGTAGGGATTACTGATATGGCAAATGTATTTAGGACAGGAAAGATATGGTTGAGGGTGCCTCATACTATAAGATTTAACCTCCAGGGGAAATTAAAGCCAAATGTTATGGCAAAAGATATTATTTTGGGGATAATTTCAGATTTAGGATGTGATGGAGCAAATTATAAAGTTATGGAGTTTTCTGGGTCAGTAATCAAAGATCTTTGCATAGATGAGAGATTTACCCTTTCTAATATGGCAGTAGAAGCAGGAGCAAAAGCAGGCATAATTGAGCCAGACAAAAAGACAATAGAATTTGTAAGAGAAAGGCAGAATGAGAAATTTGAGGTTTTTCATTCAGATAAGGATGCAGATTATATAGAGACAAAAGATTACGATCTCTCTAAATTAGAGCCTTTAGTAGCAACTCCCCATTCACCTGAGAATGTAACCGAGGCAAAGAGGTTAAAAAATGTTAAAATAGACCAAGCTTATATTGGCTCTTGCACCGGAGCAAAATACTACGACCTTGTTAGAGCAGCTGAAGTATTAAGAGGAAAAAGAATAGCAAAGAATGTAAGGCTTTTTGTCGCTCCGGCAACTTTGGGTATCTATAAAAGATTAGAAAAAGAAGGTTATATAAAGATATTTTTGGATTGTGGAGCAAGGGTTTTGTCTCCTGGTTGTGGAGCATGCTTAGGAACGCACTTAGGAGTATTAGGGCCAGGAGAAGTTTGTATATCTACTACAAATAGAAATTTTAGGGGAAGGATGGGTTCACCCGAATCTTTTGTGTATTTAGCTTCTCCTGTAACAGTTGCTACTTCTGCAATTAAAGGATACATATCACCACTAACATGAGATACAAAGGAAAAGTATTTGTCTTAGGAGATAATATCAATACAGACTTAATCATTGCGGGTAGATACCTTACTACCGATGACCCAAAGAAGCTAGCCCCCCATGCTTTAGAAGATATTCCTTCTGAATATCCAAGGTTTAAACCGAAAGAATTCACATTTATAGTCTGTGGAAGAAACTTTGGTTGTGGATCTTCACGTGAGCAGGCACCAGTTACCTTAGATGCTGCAGGAATAAAGGTAGTCATTGCAAATTCCTTTGCCAGGATCTACTTTAGAAATGCAGTAAATAGCGGAAAGACCCTACCTGTAGAGATAGAAGAAGAAATCTATAAGGAGACAGAGACAGGTGATATTTTATTTTTGGATATAGAGAAGAATAACTTGAAGAATCTAACTAAAGGTAAATCGTACAGAATAAAACCATTCAGAGAAGAGATAAGTCAGATAATCAAAGCAGGAGGCTTATCTAAAT